>CACZNS010000306.1 GCA_902782575.1 uncultured Lachnospiraceae bacterium | reverse complement strand
TATCAACATAGTAATAATCATTGGATCTTATTTTATTAAAAAACTCCACTCCTATGGGCAACGGCTTCTTCATGGCGCAACCTCCTGTCTGCTTCGCACTCCCACAATCCTTGAATCATTATATAAAACAGCGGCGGCTTCTTCAAGCCGCCGCTGTTTCCTCAAGGTCACAAATCCTATATGTCCGGGCAGTGTTTTTTAGTCCTGCCAAAAAATAAAGAGTCCGTGAAACCCAGATAAAATGGGCATTTCACAGACTCTGTGAAACCGGATATTGTCTGCTTCTACTTCTTCTTCACCTTCACCGTCACGGTCTTCATCACTCCTCCGGCGTAGGTGAGCTTCACTTTGAACGATACATTCTTTTTGCTGATACTGTAGATATCGATCTCTGTCATATCGCTCTCATTGGGCTTTGCCGTCACATTCTTCGGTGTGCCGACGATCTCCGTTTTCACCGGACTGATGGTCTTATACGTTCTGGAGCTTACCTTATAGGTGCTCACGATATTCGCTGTTCCGATAACCTTCCCTTCGGCAGTCTCTGCATCTTTGGGGATCGTCACGGTTCCCGCCTTCACCCTCGGTGTGGTCTTCTTCGCTTTTACTTTTCCCATGAAAGCGCCTCGATCGCCGTCTTCAGATCACTGTTTCCGGACTTCGCCCTTCCCATCATACCGATTATTATCTCCTGTATAAATATATGTCCGAGGCTGCTCTTAAATTCATCTGCGCTCAATTCAGGCGTTGATCTCCAAAATACCGAAAGTCTTAATGCCGCATCATGGATCCGCTCGACCTCATCTTCAAACAGATTATCGTAAGCTCCACGCTTCAATTCCTTAGTGAAGGTGATAATCGGATTTGTGAGCTTTTCTCCATATCTCCACTGTTTAAAGACCTTTCCGATAAAATATCTCACCCCGCTGTCCTTAAGCATTTCAGCTGATCTATCCAGCGCTCCTGAGATCACCTCCTGTGCTGCACCGGAAATATCCTTAAGGATATTTCCGACAGCCTCTTCCGCCATATCAGCCGGCATAACATTCTTATCCATATTTCTCCCCTTTCTGCCGCTCTTTTGCGGCTCACCTGATACTGTACTTTTATGTCTGATGATCCTCAAATTCCATCCATGAGCGCACCCTCGTTACCGGTTTCGCCCCTGCCCAGGAGCTCCTGCTCATGAATGCACAGGTTATATTTATCCACCATCCTCGGCTCCTGGCCCCTGACGAACACGCACTCCTTTTCCAGAGGCATCGAAAGCAGGTTCTTTGCGAGCCTGTCCATCTTCGTTCCGAAATACTCTGCAGTGCTTAAATTCTGTCCTCCCAGATAGATCTGGGTATCGCAGTTATCAATGATGGTCATCGCCCTCGAGTGATCATACATCGAATAAAGCTGGGTTATGGACTGAAGTATCACCGAAACGGATATCTTACGGGATCTTATCACCGATATTATCTTGTCAAAATCAGGGATCACCACGTTTGCGGCAAAATCGTCAAGTATGATCCTTACCGGGATATCAAGCCTTGACCTTTCTGATTCATCGGCCACACGTATCAGCTCCTGCAGCGCCTGGGAATAAAACAGATTTACCAGCGTCTCCCTGGTTGTGTCAGTATCCGATATCGTAAGGAACACAACTGTCTTTTCCCTGGATATCTCTTCAAAGGAGATCTGTCTCTTCATCGAATACAGAACGCTGATCTCATTGTCACTGACCCTGTTCAGGGCATTGTTTGTGATCGCCATCACACTTCCGTGACACTTGTCCGCAGGTATTGTGCTTTTGATCTTTGGCAGTATCCTTTCCGCAAGAGATCCCGGGTGCTCACAGTGCAGCTTGAAAATATCCCTCTCCAGATCTTCTGTCCCGATAAGGTTTATTACATCCTCTGTCCCGGAAAAGTCCCGAAAGCCGTCTTCATTCATCTCCATGACGCAGGAGATGCCGAAGGTAAGATACATCTGAGCCGCCTGAGTCCAGAAGGGATCCTCGCGCCGGGCGCTGACCGGACATATGGCCTCTGCAATCTTTCTGATATCGCTGTCCTTATAGCTCCCGTTATCATTCCTCCTGATAAACCTGAAGGGATTATAGCCGGCCGTACTGCGCTCAGGATTCACAAAATCTATTTTCTCAACCCTGTAACCCTGCTTTTCCAGAGCCGGCCCGTAATTCCTGTGCAGATTTCCCTTTGTATCGGCAACGATCTTGCTGTCGTTGCCGTAAAACAGATTCGGGATCACATATCCCCGGGTCTTACCCGCACCGGCCGCGCCCGTTATCAGGTCATTTGCGTTGATACCCATGATATCGCTGCTTATCTCCACACCTTCACCTAAAATCCTCTTATTATCCATTTGCATTTCTCCTTTCAAATTACTTTTCATGTCCTCCTTAAGATTTACAGCTTCGTAATGATCTCATCCGCAAGACCGAAGCCTACTGCCTCGTCAGCGGAAAAATAACTGTCGGTTCTGGTTTTTTCCAGGATCTCTTCAGCACTCCTTCCGGTATGCTTTGAGAGGATCTCTGCCGTTACAGCCCTGGTCTTCATCAGGTTTTCGCTGATGGTCTGAAGCTCCAGTGCCGTGCCTCCGGTCTTAAAGATCCTGGGATCATGTATCATTACCCTTGAATGAGCGAGCATCTGCCTCCTGTCACCTGCCGCAAAGAGGATCGACGCCATCGAGGCCGCTATCCCTATGCATATGGTTCTGATCGGACAGGAGACAGCCTGCATTACATCGTAGAGTGCCAGTCCGTCCTGTACCGATCCGCCGGGACTGTTAATGTAGACTGTTATCTCAGCTGCAGGATCCTGCTTCTCCAGATACAGTATCTGCATGATCAGTGAATTCACGGTATCCTCATTGATCTCCATCACACAGTTGATCTTTCTGTCCAGGAGCATATCGTCGAGGATCGAAAAGCGATCGTAGCCCCTGCTGCTTTCCTTTACTATGCCTGGTGTGTTCCATATTTCCATATTCTTTTTCTCCTTTCCTTTAGTCTTTCGTTTGACGCAAGGAAATCATACCACCGCCTCCGATTCCTTCCGCGATTTTCGCGGGTGATCAATGAACTAAAAAAAGAGTTCCGCTTGCGGAACTCTTGTGCGAGGCGCGGCCGCGTATGCGACATCTTCCTGTTTGCTCAGATGTACATCCTCATCTGCCTCCGGAGGCTGTCGGGAGATGGCCGGGCATGGACCATATTATAGTCTTCCTTATATCAGGATCATAATAATAATATATCCTCACCATATCCGGATCTTCACCGAAGCCCTTTCCATATTTTACATGCTGGTTTATCCTTACGATCTTCTTTTCGGGATCGAATTCCGAGATATCCATCGAATATTCATTCGGATATTTCGCATAAGTCATCTCCCCCACCGGATCGATCTCAAAGTTCCTGTCAAAAAGGCTGTATTCCATCCGGACCTTCTTCTCACGGTCAAAGTCCCTGTTCCCCTCATTCCAGTAGAGTGTAAGTCCGTGAAGATAGTGCAGCATCTCTGCAAGTATCCTCATCCGCTCCTGGTTAAGAGCTGTGCTTTTTAATGTATTGACTGCATTATTATGAAGTATCAGCGTTTCATTATAGTTATCCGCTGCCATTTTAATTATGGTATCGGCATCAGCCTTTAATTGCAGGGTCAGGAGAGCCCTGTGCTTCTGCGCAAAATCCCTGTCGGAAAACGAGACTGCCGGCTTCAGGGCAAGTCTTTCCGATTCGGCACTGAGTGCCCTGTTTTCCTCTGTCAGCCTTTCAGCTTCCTTCCTGCTTTCCTCCGCCCTTTCCTTAAGAGAAGCCTGATGATTGTTCAGCTTATTGTATTCATCCTTAAGCCTCCGGAGCTTTTCATTCAGCTCGTATACCTCGTGTTTGTTGTTCTCCTTTATCTCCTCATTGACCCTTTTCTGTCTTTCGATCTCCTCCTCCAGCTCGCCCATCCTGGCAATGAGTATTTCCGGATCCTTATCTGATCCGTTCAGCAAAGTCCTGATCTCCTTTTCGCGCTTGTGGTTTTTTAGATCATCAAAAAAGACCACCCCCTGATCGGTACCGGGGTCAAATACACAGCTTCGCATTGAAGCACGAAGCCCGGCTATAAAACCGCCGTACATCTGCCTGCTCTCATTCATCTCAAAGAACGCCCTGTAATCCTCTGCCCGGACATCTTCTCCATAGCAGATGACCTCTCCGTCTTCCAGCTTCGAAATAAGCTCAAGCTCCCTTTCATCGGAACTGCTGAATAATTTCCTGACGCTTTTGTCTATAACAAATACATGGCCATAGCCGATCGAAGAGCCTGCAGCGGCATCTATGATGCTGCGATCCTCTTCTTTGGATCCGTCATTTTCCGGTCCTGCAGCAGCCGTCTTACCTCTGTCATCTTCTGCTTCAGCACTTTCCTCAAGCTCCGGCTCCGGTGCGGAGGGCATATATGCCTTTTCTCCCCCCAGCCGTTCACAGCCTTCATCCGTCACCAGAAAGACCGGAAGCCTCCGCTCAGGATTGTCAAGCACCTCTGCCCTGAAGCTGTCACAGTCTCCCTTGCTCTTTCCGTTGATGTGCACAGCCTTTCCGGTATTGAAGGAATACTTCACATCGAGTCCGTATTCAGAAAGCTTCAGGGAATTGTCATGTACCATTCTCCTTATAAAGGAGGGCCGGTAAAATACAACCTCCTTATCAGGATCCGAAGGCCTGGAAACGGTACCGCAAACAGCCAGGAACGCCCTTTCCTCCCGCAGAAAGACACTTACCTGGGTGATCAGGACAGAATCCGTCTCCTTCGGTCCCGGTTCATCAATCCTCAATGTCCATATCTCCTGGTGCTTTTCGTCACTCCCCCTTAAGTCAAACATGATCCCGACCCCTGTCACATCCGAAGGATCGACATCCGAAAGCGCAGAAATATCAAAATCCCTGAAAGCCTCCGGAGCAGGATACATGGATAAATATCCGGCTGCTGAAGGCTTAAGCTCGTCTCCTCCATTGTTTTCCTCAGCCTTATCAAGCCTGCCCTTTACCCAGTCAGCCACATAAAGTATGGTCTTGCAAAACCGCTGCAGTGTGGAAAGGTCACCCTCATCACCGGCATATATCTCAAACAGACACTTATAATCATCATATCTGCGGAATTTTTTAAGCGGTAACAGATTTTTAGTCTCCATACTATTCCTCCATGCTGAAGCGCTGCGGCTTCATACCTTTCCTGAAAACATCAATCCTCACATTACCGAGCATAAGTTCGAAACGGTTATCAGTCCGGGTATCCGCTTCCTCTTCATTCATAAAATCCATAAGCCCCGTCATGTGGTCTATCCCCTTCAGGATGACCTCATCATCCACCCCCAGAGTCTCCGCGCTGTGGTCAAGAAGGGTATCCGAAAGGAAGCATACCGTCTTTTTCTTTCCTCTTGTCATGGCAACATTCAGGCGGTTACGGCTGTAGATAAATTCCATCTCAAGGGCCGCCTTTTCCGGATCGGTCATACCATAGCTTACTATCACAGCCTCCCGCTGCCGTCCCTGCAGAGTGTCAACCGTCCCTATGAATATCCTGTCGCGATCCATCCCGATCTCTGAAGAGATCGAATCCTTTATACGGTTTATCTGTTCATGGTGCGGTGAGATTATCCCCACTCCACCTTCACCGTTACTGCTGCCCCAGAACTCCTCATCCGACTCATAGAGCCTGTCGGTTCCGGGCACACACATATGTTCTCTTAAGAACCTGGTCAAAAGCGTTACCAGCCGTATCTCCCCGTCACGCTTCTCTTTTGCGTCTCCGTCATGTATACGGCACACTATCAGCGGATATTCCGGGTCGGCAATGAGCTCTATCAGCTGCTCTTCATCGTAAGCATTTCCCGGAGCCTCCCGAAAAACAAAATCCTTAAGGGTCAGCTTCTGGTCAGCTATACCCAGACTCCCTCCCGTATCGAAATCAAAAGCATGATATCCCCTTCTTAAGTCACCCTCACGGATATCCCTGTCATAGATAGTCTGCGCAGGATACCTCGAAAGTATCTCATTCATCCTGAACTGCTCTTCCAGAGGGACCACATAGTCAAGACCGTACTTCCCTGCCGTATCATAATAAAGGCGGAAAACCGATCCGTAGAAGTCGACCTCCTGGTCAGCCGCATCATATTTTCCATGAAGCACCGGAGAGAGCTGATCCTCGTCTCCCACGATCAGGAAGCGTTCAGACGGCGCTGCGATCGCCTGCTGAAGAACGATCAGTGCGTCCATCGTTCTTACCTGGGACGCCTCATCAATGATCACCAGGTCAAAGCCCTCGAAGGGGGAATTATACTTATTATATGAATCCACGGATCCTCCGATCTTCCAGCAGGTCGCACCGAGAACGAAGGGTCTGTTCTCTTCAAAGCTGAAGATCCGTCCGGCATAAGCCTCGTCATCCGGAGGGAAATTTACGACGATCCTCGCTCCCTTAACCGGATCCTCATCATCATCTCCCCATTTTTCAAGCTTACACAGCACAGGCTCCCCCTCCGCTCCCTCTTTCTTTTGAGCCAGGGCAGCAAGCATATTGTTTATCGCCGAATGCGAATTCGCGGAAAGCAGAACAGACAGGTATAATCCCTTTGAGTAATAATACCTGCACAGCGTTATGACAGCTCTTGCTATATAATCGGTCTTTCCGGTTCCCGGAGGTCCAAGCAGCAGAGTGATGTTCTTAAAAAACATCTGCGAAAATGCCTTCTTCTGTGAAGCCGTAAAATCCTTTCCGCCGTCTGTCGGCTTAAATGACAGACACTCCTGCAGATCCTTTTCTGTCAGCTCCCTTTCTGAATATCCTTCCTGTTCTAAGGTGGAAATCCTCAACACATTTTCACGATATATGCTCTCCGGATATAAGAGACTGTGCTTATCCTCCGGCTTTTCATCATCGTAACGCCCTCCCTCAAAATAAAGAGCAGTATTGACCTTTTTCCCGTTCAGATCCTTGTAGCTTTCCACCAGATAGAACTCAGTTCCCTTTTCAGCATCGGCAATTATACCGCTTTCAACCTCATCAAAGCCCTTGAACCTTTGAAAGCGTACCTCCCGCACTCCTGTCCGGCTGTCGGTTTCCGTACTTACGGAATCCACCATATACAGATGCCTGACAGGACCATACCTGGTCTCCATATTTACGTTGGGTATGATATTATCCTTCTCCCTTGTCTGCTTTAAGGCGCAGAGCTCTTCCCATGCAGCGTTATCTCCGGCCTTCAGAAGGATCCCCCTAAACATATCTCTTCGAAAATATTCATCCTTATTCAGTATCTCACACCTGCAGTCAAACCCGGGCAATTCCTGCGGTGAAGGCTTCTTCAGATATGTCTTCCTGCTTGTCTGAACCTGGGAGATCAGCCTCACCTTCATAATACGGCCCTCTCCCGCCATTTCCTCAAGATCGTTCATACGCACCTGGCGTATATCATGATACTGCAGTATCTCTTCGTACTGCAGCTGGGTCATGAGCTTTGCGGCGCGGATACTGAGGTTTTCATTCATACCTGAGAGTGCAAAAGCTTCAGGCCACCGCTTCAGCAATCCCCCGGATCTTTCCCGGATGGCACTGACGATCCTGTTTTCACGGTTCAGCCGGGCACTCAGGTACGCGCAGATGGAGTTAAGCTCCTTCTGTGAGTCCTCTGCTTTGTTGGCCCAGATAAGGTTGATCGCGT
>CACZNS010000305.1 GCA_902782575.1 uncultured Lachnospiraceae bacterium | reverse complement strand
TGGAGGAGATGAAATCAAAGCTGAAGACCTCAGATTCCCAGACCTGGTCTCCGGTGTATCTGACCGAGGTGGAAAATACCTACTGGACATTTTCGCCGGCAGGAGCCCTGGGGGGCACGACCATAACGCTTGATATGGCAAAGAACTGCTACCGGAATCTGGAGATGCTCCTGGACAACGGGTATACCATGGATTACAACACGCTTTCGGCGTACTGCAACGAGTATCTGGGGAAGAAGGGCGGACAGCAGGATGCTTTTTACGCGACCCTGACCTCCTGCCTGGGCAATCCCTACCTGCTGAACAGGCCTGCGGCTACGGTGACTGCCACGACATATAACGGTCGTGATTATTCAAAGGTCTTTGATCCGGCTTACTATTTACAGAATAATCCGGATCTGGCCGGAGGGATCGGCAATAATCCCCCGGAGCTTTTGAGAAATTTCGTGGAAGTGGGGATCGGGCAGGGAAGAGCCGGAAATGCTTCCTTTAATCCTTTGGCATATGCTGCGACGATGGATGCCGCGGTACTGAAAAATCAGACGGCTTCTGCTTCCTATCGCTCCCTGGGTGCGGGCGCGGCTGCCCCTACCGGGAAATACAGCTATTCCTGGGCGAATTATTACGGCCATTATCTTGGACATTACACAGCCGGAGCGCTGACGGCAGCGTCAACCGCAACAGCTGCCGCTTCCTCAGGGACCGCGGCACCCGCTTCGGATTCCATCGAAAGCGATGCGGACAGTGTGGTGGACAGCTCGGCGCTGGACAGTACCTCGTCGCCCAAGAATGTGGTGGGCACCTTTACGGCTTCCGGCGGCAGAAGTGTTTATACCAATGAGCCTGTCAGCGCGGCAGCGGCAAACGTGAGACCCCTGGCAGTGATGATGCCGACCGATAAGGCGGCCCAGCCCTCCTACGGCATCAGCAGGGCGGATGTGCTTTATGAGATCATGGAAGAGGGCAATATTTCCAGACAGATGGCGATCATTCCGAACTGGCAGGATCTGAACCGGATCGGGAATCTGAGAAGCTGCCGTCTCTATTATATATACGCGGCGAAGGAGTGGGATCCGATCCTGGTGCATTTCGGCGGCGTGGCATATATGAAGGGGATGATCGACGGCCCGGATGTGAACAATCTTTCCGGCACCTATGAGTACGGTGTGGGCGGCAAGGCACCGGGAGCAGGATATTTCTTCCGCTCCACGGACAGAAAAGCGCCGCATAACGCTTATATCTCCGCATCGGGGATCAAGCGGGCGGCCACACAGCTCGGCTACTCCCTGAATCTGCGGACGGGCTATTACAATGCTTCGCATTTCCGCTTTGCGGACGGAGTCAATGATCTTTCCGGCTATTCCAATGCCGCACCGGCTTCGACCATCGACCTGTCAGCGGTCTTTCCGTATACGCATCCGACCCTGACCTATGATGCTTCGGCGGGGGTTTACCGCAAGAACATCCACGGCGGCGCGCATACGGACGCGATCAACGGAAAGCAGCTTACCTTTGCTAATGTGATCGTTCAGAATACAAAATGGCAGCAGCTGGATAAAAAAGGATATCTCGGCTTCAATATGATGGATTCGGAGGACGGATATTACTTTACAAAAGGAAAATGCATTCATATTACATGGCAGAAGGCCGGAGAATATGCACCCACCCGTTATTTTGATGACAGCGGGAAGGAGATCCGGCTGAATACGGGCAAGACCTATATCGCGATCGCCCAGAAGGGCAAGAACGTAAAGTTTCAGTAAGGAGCCGGATCAGAGATCTTCGGACAGCATATGCGGCGGGATTTGCGGAGAGGCAATGGCAGATCCTCCGCATCTCCTGAGAAAGGGAATCATTTATGGAGAATAACGATATTGAATTATTCTGTACAACAGAGATGAAGACCAAGGAAGAACTGGTCAGCCGCCTGGTGAAGGGCGGGATATCCTACCTTGAAAAATGGGAGAAGATCCCTTTTTTGAAACGGCGGGATTACGGCGGGGCCAAGGAGCTTTGCGTGATCTATGTAAATGGAAACCAGAAGCAGAAGGCTCTTGGGATCCTGGAACAATATAATGCGGAAAAATCCTCCGGAAGCCGGAAGAGGAGCACCAGAAAGAGAAGGGAACCGGATGATGAATCCGAATTATGAAAAGCTGCAGCGCTGCCTGAAAACGGTCCGCGAGCGTACCGATTTTGTTCCGGAGATCGCTCTGGTGCTGGGCTCGGGGCTCGGAGACTACGCGCGGAATATGGAAGTGGAATACGAGCTCCCCTATCGCGAGATCCCGGGCTTCCCGGTTTCCACGGCTCCGGGGCACGACGGCAGGTTCATCTTCGGCAGGGTCGGAGGCAGAAAGGTTGTCTGCATGAAGGGCCGTGTGCATTTTTATGAAGGATATGAGATTTCGGACGTTATCCTTCCAATCAGGCTCATGTACCTGCTGGGAGCGAAGATCCTCTTTCTGACCAACGCCGCCGGAGGGATCGGGGACGGCTTTCAGCCGGGAGACTTTATGATGATCACGGATCATATCTCCTCCTTTGCCGTGAACCCTCTGATCGGACCGAATATCGATGAGCTGGGGGAACGGTTCCCGGATATGTCCAATGCTTATGACCCCGGTCTGCAGGAAACGATACGCTCAGCCGCAAAGGAGCTGGGGATCGTACTCCGGGAGGGCGTTTATGTACAGGCTACGGGACCTTCCTATGAGTCGCCGGCCGAGATCCGGATGTTTAAGCTGCTGGGCGCGGATGCGGTAGGCATGAGCACGGTGCCGGAAGTGATCGCCGCAAATCATTGCGGATTCCGCGTGTGCGCCATTTCGTGTATCAGTAATCTTGCGGCAGGCATAGCAAAGCATAAGCTTACGATGGAGGAAGTGTTTGAGGCAGGAAGAAAAGCGGCGCCGCTCTTTGAAAAGCTGGTCACGAAGGTGATAGAGGATTTTTAAGATAAAGGAAAAGACAGCGGCGGCTTTTAGCCGTCGTTTTCCGTGGCGGTTCATTCCGGCGCGGCATAGTGAAGGGGTGAGATATGGAGTATAGAACAGATGATCCGGTAAGGCTGAACGAAGCGGGTGATAAGGTCATCTATATCGATCAGACGAAGCTTCCGGGAGAGGTTTTGCTCCGGGAGGCAGGAGAGCTTCAGGAGATGTATGATGCGATCAAAACCCTTGCCGTAAGGGGAGCTCCCTGTATCGGGATCTTTGCCGGATACTGCATGGCCGTCCTTGCGGGACGGGAGATGAAGAAGGGCGGATCCTTCAGAAGCTTCGCGGAGGAAATGAAGCGGAACGCCGAGGTCCTGGACAGCTCCCGGCCGACTGCGGTTAATCTGAGCTGGGCGCGGAAGCGGCAGATGAGGATCGTCGAAAGGAAGAGCACGGACGGAGATCCGGCAAAGGATCCGGAGCGGATCCGCGAAACGGCAGAAGAGCTTTTAAAAGAAGCGGTGCGGATCCATGAAGAGGATATCGGGATGTGCATGCGGATCTCGTTATACGGTCTGTCTCTTTTGAAGGACGGTGACGGGATCCTGACACACTGCAATGCCGGTGCTCTTGCAACCTCCCGTTACGGTACGGGACTGGGGCCGCTGATCCTCGGA
>CACZNS010000304.1 GCA_902782575.1 uncultured Lachnospiraceae bacterium | reverse complement strand
CTGACAGCAAATGCCTGTCATATAGTACTCTCTGCAAAAAAGAGGAGGAAGCCGCCTTCATTCTTAAGGCTGGATGTATTTATAGTGCCGGTGGTGCTGGGATATATACTGGACCTTATGCCGGTAATAGATACTGCCGATTATCGCAGCATATGCTTTGCCATAGCCGTAGTCCTTACCTGGAGATCGGTACTGAACCGCTACAAGTACGTGGATCCCTATACCGGCTTTTTCAACAGGGATTTCCTGACCTCCATGAATGAATATATGGAAAAGAGCGGTTATCCCAACGGCAGCGGAGTATATTTTACGGCTCCGGGAAAAGGGACTGAGCTTATTTCCATCCTTGACAGCCTTAAACCTCAGGACGCCGAGATCTTTTCACTGGGGAAGGATGAATTTCTGCTCATGGCGGGACCCCAGAAGGAATCCGTGATAAAGCTTTTGATAAAGACGCTTAAACTTAAAGCATCGCAGGAAGAGGGCCCCATGGATATCGGCACTGCCTATGCGATAAGGGAAAAAGAAGAGAGCGCCGGAGCCTTCACAGACCGGCTGCTTAAACTGCCGGTTTCATAGGGGGCCTGAAAAACGTTAAGTATCCTCCGATCCTGCCCATAGTCTATTATGAGAGACGTGCTGAATGGAATGCAGCTGAAGAGCTTAAACACAGGATATTCTTAAACGATGTATTTGCAGAATTCATACCGGATTACAGATATAAGCTCATACGCTTAAGAGATTACACTAACAGGGAGCTTATAAACAGGAAAGATGAAATATCCTTCGTAATGCTCATGGACAGACTGAGGGATAAGTATGAGTTCAGGATGGAAAGAATATCTGATCATGAAAAAGAGAACGATCGTAGTATGTGAATATATTTCTACAGGAATCAATTTTGTTGATGATATCCGGGCAAGAGGGTATGAACCCGTTCTTGTGGAGGGCAATTATATTGGTACGGAGGAAGAGACCGCGCCTTTCAGAGAAGCGAGGGCGACGATCAACGCGCGTCTTGGAGACAGTGTAAAGATCATCTCCGAAAATCCGGATTATGAAGAGATACGGAGACAGGTGAAAGAACTTGATCCCGTACTTATCATCGCCGGAAGTGAATTTGGCGTGCCGCTTGCCACAAGACTTTCGGAAGATCTGGGACTCCCCGGCAATCCTGTTTCCGCCCTCCGTTCCATGACGGAGAAGGATGCCATGCACGAAGCCCTGAAAAAGAGCGGATTACGATATATCAGAGGAATGGTTGTCAGGAATGAGGCTGAGGCGGAAAGCTGCTACCGTAGTCTTGGAACGGAGGATGTTGTTGTGAAACGTGTCCGGGGTGCCGGAACACAGGGGGTTTTTCTATGCCACGGACTCGAAGAAACGAAGAAGGCGGTTAGGGATAGTCTGAAGCTTGGCGTCAAAAAAGGAGAAGAGGATGTCCCCATTCTCATCCAGGAGCGGATCATGGGCGAGGAATACATCGTCAATACGGTATCCTGCAATGGAGAACACTTTGTAGACAGCGTATGGAAATACGATAAGATACGGATGCCCAACGGAACAAGCGCATATAATTACGCCATGACAGTACCGAGGCTGGAGGTCGGCCATTCCGCACTGATGCGTTATGCCTGCCAGGTTGCTTCTGCTATAGGAGTAAAGTACGGCCCCATTCACGGCGAGTATATGATCGATGATAAGGGGCCGGTTCTGATCGAGGTAAACTGCCGTCCGATGGGAGCAGGGCTGCGAAGGAAATATGTGGAGGAGATATTCGGCCACCATGAGACGGATGTGGCTCTGGATTCGTATCTCGACCCGGATAAAATCATAGCGGAGATGAATAAGCCCTACAGGATAAAAAAGTTCGCTGCGATAAAACTGTTTATACTGTCGGAGAACACTGCGGTACTTTCCTCTCCGATCATGCAGATCGCGAAGCGCCTTAAGAGCTATTATACAGCGGATTTCGAACGCATAGGAAGGAGCGCCGTTCTTTCTGAAACACATAATCTCGAAACGATGGGAGGAACGGTATATCTGATCCATGAGGATGAGCACCTGGTCAGAGAGGAATGCGCTCTTTTGCACCTTCTGGAAACGAAGTATCCCCGAATCCTCTACCAGGGCGGAGAGCCGGAGCCTTCTTACGCAGAGATCAAACCGGATCTGAATAAGGTGATCCATATAGGAAACTGTCACGGAGCCACATGCATTTTCAGTGATACAACGGAAGATTTCAGCGGAGCGACCGTTTTGAACGGGGAAAATATTAATAATGCCTATGATGGTTTTGAGCAGGGGATATTGGATTTTTCAAAGCCTGAATCCTTCTATGATCTTGAAAGCATGATACAGAAGATATTCAGGTTTACGGATAAGATAAGACAGGGGGGAAGGATCCTGGTCCCGGAAAGTACATATATTCATTTGCCTTACGCCATGGAGGGGATGGAAATACTGTTAAAGGCGGCGGGCTTAAAGATCGAGATGCCTATGGGTGAGATGAAATCTCTGCTTATCGCATCAAAGTGAAAAGGAGCACATACATATGAAAGAAAACATAGTAAACGATATGTGGTATAAAGAGGTTTCGGAGGATCAGTGGCTGTTTTCGGAGGAGCGTGCCAGAGAGGAAGGAACTGAAGCAGCAGAATTCCTGATCACCCGTCCGGGGATGACGGTTTTTGACTGCCCCTGCGGAGATGCAAGGGTTTCCTACTATCTTGCGAAGAAGGGTGCAAAAGTAACAGGCGTGGATCTGAATCCGCATTTTGTGGAAAAAGCCAGAGAAAGATTCGGGAAAGCAGGGCTTGAGGGC
This sequence comes from uncultured Lachnospiraceae bacterium, assembly GCA_902782575.1. Taxonomy (GTDB): domain Bacteria; phylum Bacillota; class Clostridia; order Lachnospirales; family Lachnospiraceae; genus NK4A144. The sequence continues at coordinate 2,295 of CACZNS010000304.1, read as the reverse complement.
AGCTTCCGGATTGGAGATATCCGGGATATCTCATACCCCGGCGGCTGTGACCTTTATTTCAGCTGGTTTAACAGCTTTGGCTATTTTACTGATGAAGAAAACCGAAAAGTCATGAAGAAGATATCTGATTGTATCAAACCCGGAGGCAGGCTTGTTATGGAAAATCCTATCCCTGCTCAGGTAATATCCATTCTCAATAAGAAGTATGAGGAAAATCATGCCGATACGGAGCGGTCATACGACAGTGAATATAAAAGAATGAATATTCATTATCCGAACCAGAATGTTACGGTTTCCATACGCATATATGACCGCAATGAATACATCGAAATGTTTGAGGCTTCCGGGCTGAAGCTTATCGGATCATATAGTGAACATTTCACGCCATATGACGAGAACAAAATGCGGATGATACTGATCGCAGAGAAGGAATCTGCTTCCGGATCATTCTCATAATAGCTGCTTTTATCCTTCCAAAGCGTCGCATATATCAACCCGTCATTGAGATGTATGTACCAATATAATGATCATTCGAATGCTTTGCAATAACATTAAACGCGGCATGGCGAAGGTGGTGATCAAGGGCAGCTGCGCCATAAGGATATTGTACAGGAGACGGATAAGTATTATACTGATTATTTGGAAGCAGCTGCCGATAAGCTTGCCCGGTAAGTCAAAGGATAAAATTCCTTTAACGAAAAGCAAGGCAATTATGGTTTCTGGTTTTTACAGGAAATATGGCAGGAGAGAACAGTGATTGATGGATATTCGTAAATTACAAATAAGTGATGCGGTTATGCATAAAAGCTGCAGGCTGATTTAAGCGGAAAAAACCTGAAAGCGGATTCTATTTGTTGATCATTACAATAGGATCCGCTTTCCTGACACAAGAGAGAGTTTTTGGGAGCACGAGGGAAGATAAAGGAACAGTCATGATCAACAGAGAAGATATACTGGAGCTGACCCGGAGGATGACCCCGCAGCGGAATTGCTTTTCCAGGATTGCGGGCGCGTATATCACGGCAGAGGGAGAAATAGACGAGACCTTTAATACTGCCTTTCTGAAGCTGTCCGGCAGCGACAGGGCGAAGAATCTGGCGCTGGCAAAAACGGTTCCCTTTGCGGAAACGAACGTACAGCTGAAAGAATACCGTTTTCCGGATGCGGCGATGAGGAAGGACAGCCTGTGGCAGCTGCTTTATGCACTGAAGTCCTGCGAGCTGAAGGATGACGCGCTGCTTTACCTTCTTTATGAGCAGATCGCCGATGGACATGTCACGGACTATCCCTATGCGGTGTTCGTATTTTTCGGCTCTTATGACATTCCCCGGAAAGGCACAGACAGGGAATGGATCGAGGGCTCCGAGGAGGTCTATGATTTTCTGATCTGTACCGTAAGCCCGCTGAAGGCTCCATATGAGCCGGGAGAGACGGAGTTTGGCTTCCTGTTTCCGGCATTTTCGGACCGGAGCGCAGACACGGGCAGGATCGATCTTCTGGAAGCAGATCCGGGGCATCCGCATGAAGGGCTCCACTATAAGCTGTTTGGTGAAAGGAAGAAGTAACGAGTGACGAAAACAATTCTCTGCTATAGAGATGCGGATACATTCGGCGACATTCCCCGGACTGGAATGCGCTGTCCGATGGATGCCCGGTGACCGGGCAGAGTCCGGATCCTGCGGGGTGATGATTATCCGGTCATAGAGGAAGGCTGCTGCGGCAGGACTGCCGTTTTTGATGATCCGCCCGGGGGCTGGAAAAACGTAAGACAGCAGGAGCGAAGAACAAAAGCAGGATGTGATCCGTCAATATTTGCTGCGGAGGCGCTTGAGGCCGGGTTATTGTGATCGGGCTGAGTCCAATGAACGAAATAAGGTGTACCTGTTCCCGCCTGCAGGCCTGCGGGATCATAACTGATCAGGATGAGGACCGCCCCTGCTTAGAGAAGATCGCATCGCCTCATTCGGTTTCATTGCATATACTCGATCATCCTGCGTGAATGTACCGGAAATTTATTATTCGATGTACTGGATGAGGGAAAACCACTCATCCTTGGTACGGCAGTTTGGATTTGCCATGATCTGTCCTCTCTGTGTGACACTAAAAATGTAGTGCGTTGGTTCGCATAGTCACACCAAAATGTAAATTATTGGTCAAATCCATTATGAACTTATAGTGCGGCGGCAGCCATGGATAATTTTGCGCTTACGATAAATGAGGGAAAACCACTCATCCTTGGTACGGCAGTCTGGATTTGCCATGATCTGTCCTTTCCGTGTGACACTAAAATGTAGT
>CACZNS010000303.1 GCA_902782575.1 uncultured Lachnospiraceae bacterium | reverse complement strand
TGCAAGGTGATCACGGGGATGACCGAGGGTAAGGCCATGGCCTCCACCACGGGACTGATCACCACGGGAGTCTGCATTCCCAATATCAGCATCCCGCTGATTAAGGATATCCCGTTCATCGGCAGGGTCCTTTCGGGGCACAGCCTGCTGACCTATCTGGCGTTTATCTTTACGATCCTCACATCGGTGATGCTCTATAAGACAAGCCTCGGCTTAAACATCCGGGCCGTGGGGGAGAACTCCAACGCGGCTGCTTCGGTGGGTGTGTCGGTATTGAAGATCAAATATATCGCGCTGGCCTTTTCGGGACTCATGAGCGGCTTCGGCGGAGCCTTCATGTCCATGAGCTATGCCCAGGGCTGGTCCCAGGACATGGTGGCGGGCCGCGGCTTCATCGCCCTTGCGGCGCAGGCCATGGGAGCGGGAGAGTGTCTCGGCGGAGCTCTGAGCTCGCTGGTGTTCGGCTTCGCCCAGGCTTTGGGGATCAAGTTCTCCGCCATCGGCCTGGATTCGAACCTGGCGTCGCCGATCCCTTATGCCGTTACGATCATCGGTCTGGTGATCTTCGGGATCATACGGATCAGGCAGGCAAAGAAACCGAGGGTGAGCGATGACTGAAAGTACATGTTTGATTCTCGTGGATAATGATTTTCCGAGCCGCGGTACGGCGGAGGTGGAATGATGAAAAGGATACCTTTGATCCTGGACGGGGATCCCGGACACGATGATGCCATCGCCTGGCTGCTGGCGGAGGCCGGCAGGAGGAGAGGCAGCTTTGATATCAAGGCCGTCACAACGGTGGGCGGCAATGTAACACTGGATAAGACCACATACAATGCCCTTCGGATCTGTACCCTGCTGGGGCTTCCCGCGCCGGTGGCAAAGGGCGCGGAGCATCCCCTTACCGCGGATCTTATGAACGCGCCCTCGGTGCATGGGGAATCCGGACTGGACGGTCCGGCCCTGCCGGAGCCCGGCATAGAGCTCTCGGAGCTTACGGCTGTGGAGCTTATGGTGAAGGTCCTGAAGGAGAGCGAAGAGCCGGTGACCATCGTTTCCACCGGGCCTCTTACGAACACGGCGGCCCTTCTTCTTTCGCATCCGGAATTAAAGAGCAGGATCGGGCGGATCAGCCTGATGGGAGGCGGGATCGGCTTCGGCAACTGGACCCCGGCGGCGGAATTTAATATCCTGGTGGATCCGGAGGCTGCTGACGTGGTCTTCCGCTCCGGCCTTCCGCTGATCATGGCGGGTCTTGACGTTACGGAGAGGGCCCTGCTTCAGCCGGAGGATTTCAGCCGGATAAAGGAGCTGAATAATCCCGTAAGCGGGATCGTATGGCAGTGGCTGGAGTTCTTTTATGAATTCCACCGGAAGCTGGGCTACGCCGGCGCGCCGATGCACGATCCCTGCGCTGTCATGGTCCTGCTGCATCCGGAGCTCTTTACCGTCAGGGATTATTATGTGGAGATCGAGACCGGCGGCGAATACTGCAGAGGGGCAACCATCGCGGACAAGCGCCGTGTGACTGGCAGGGAGCCGAACGCGAAATGCATCATGGATCTAGACCGGGACGGGTTTGCGGACCGGATCATTGAGGCGATAGGAGAGTTTACATGAGTGAAAAATACCCTGTCTGGATGGATGTGGATACCGGAACGGACGATGCCTTTGCGCTCCTCGTCCTTCATCAGCTTGACTGTGCGGAGATCGTCGGCCTTTCGGCGGTGAGCGGCAACACGCCTCTTGAAAACAGCTTCCGCAATACGCGGAGCCTGAAAACATTGATGAAAGCGGATTACCCTGTGTACCGTGGGGCGTCAAAGCCCCTGTTCAGAGAGCCTCATTATGTACCGGAGGTGCACGGGGAGAACGGCATGGGAGATGTGAACCTGCCCCTGCCGGAGAAAGAAGAGCCGGAGAAGGCGGCCTGGGACGCCCTCTGTGAGGCGGCGGTGAAATACGGGGGAAGCCTTACGCTCATTGCCACGGGACCCCTGACGAACATCGCCACGGCTTTCCTGAAGTATCCTAAGCTTCCCGGACTGCTCAAAAAGATCCTGATCATGGGAGGAGGCACGCAGGAGGGGAATATCACCCCCGCGGCGGAATTCAACATGTACGCGGATCCGGATGCCGCAAAGATCGTCTTTAAGGCGGGAGCGCCTATTGTGCTCTGCCCACTGGACGTAACCGAAAGGGTCCGGCTCACGCAGGAGGAGCTTCAGGAGATAAAGGGATACGGAAACGAGGCGGGACCCTTCCTGTATGAGATGCTGCAGAAGCCGCTTCAGTATCATTTAAGCATCGGAAACGACGGCGCGGAGCTGCATGACTGCTTTCCGGTACTGTATCTGGCCTGTCCGGAGCTCTTTGATACGGAGGAGGCCGGCGTGGCGGTTGAGACGAAGGGCGGGATCTCCCTCGGGAAAACGGTGACGGATCTGTACAGCGATAAGCAGTTTGATTTCAGAAATGCCCTGGTGGCCCTGGATGTGGACAGGGAGGCCTTTAAGAAAAAGCTGAAGGAGCTGATCCGGCAGATGCCCTGAATTCCTTTGCCGGCGAAGTCATGTCTGCGGATCGTGTGCCGGATAGACTCTGCGGATCGTGTGCCGGTGAAGTCATGTCTGCGGCCTGCGTGCCGGCGAAAGAGAGACTCAGAATAAAAACAGCGCTGCCTTCCGGAAACGGAGAGCAGCGCTTTTATTTTATTCATCTTTTTGATTGCTTACGCGGCTAAAAAAGGCTCTTTGCCAGGTCTTCGGCGCGTTTGAGAGCGTCCTTTAAGATCGCGTCTGCATCATTTCCGAATATGTCCAGTCCCTCGGCCGCCACCAGATGGAAGCGGTCAAATCCGTAGAAATCCTTCAGGGCCTTCATGTAGGCAGTCCCGATATCCATAGCCTCAAGCCCGGTGCCGGGAGCGTAGACTCCGCCGCGGGTGGTGAGGAAGATGAGATCGGTCCCCTTACAGGCGCCCTTTAAGGCATTGTCCTCCGGCCGGATGGTGATTCCGTCGATCGTGATCTGCTCGATATAGACCTTCAGCAGGGCGGGGAAGGAGAGATCCCAGAAGGGCGCGGCCACCGCTACGATATCCGCCCCGGCAAACTGATGCGCGTAGCGGAAGCGGGGATGATCCAGAGCACCCTCACCTAACAGCCTTTCCCTCTGTCTGAAATAATCTCCGGAGAAATACTGCAGGCCTTCCTCCATCAGATTCAGAACGGTGACGCTGCAGCTTTCCGGAAGGGCATCCGCAAAAGCGTTCATGAGCTTTGCGGTACGGGATTCCTTCCCGCGGATGCAGCAGTCTACGATCAAAACTTCTTTCCGGGACATCATTGGTTCCTCCTTGATCCGTCGGGATACGGCCGCATCCCGTCTTAAAGCTCGCTTGCCACCTTCAGGGCGATCTCCATCATCTGGCGGAAGCTGGTCTGACGTTCATCGGCAGAGAGCTCCTCGTGCCGGAAGATATGGTCGGAGATGGTCAGGATGGAGAGGGCCTTCTTTTTGGCGGCCGCCGCATTGCAGTAGAGACCGACGGTCTCCATTTCCGCACAGAGAAGCCCCATGTCCCGCAGCTGCTCGTTTACGTTGTCGTGGCGGTAGAAGGTGTCGGAGCAGTTGATGTTTCCCACATGGAACCTGGCTCCGCTTTCCCTTGCCGCCGCAACGGCCTTTTCCAGAAGGTCAAAGCTTGCGCAGGGAGCGTAGTGGCCGGGTACGTGGAACTGCTCGGGGTAGTTGGAATCCGTGGAGGCTGTCATGGCGATGACGATATCCATTACGTTCACATCATCCTGCAGGGAGCCTGCGCTGCCGATCCGGATGATATTGTCCACATCGTAGAAATTGTAAAGCTCATAAGTATAGATGCCGATGGAGGGGATGCCCATGCCGTGGGCCATGACGGAAACCTCCTTGCCCTTATAGGTTCCGGTATATCCGAGGATCCCCCGGACCTCATTGAAGCATTTCGGATTTTCCAGATAATTCTCGGCAATGAACTTTGCGCGGAGCGGATCGCCCGGCATCAGAACGGTTTTTGCGATATCGCCTTTTTCGGCTTTGTTGTGGGGTGTGCTCATGAGATTTTCTCCTTTCGTAATGGAAGAGTATTGTGTCCGGATAAGCCCGCCGTTCAGTCGTGATCGTCAAAGGCGATATCGATGGCCTGCTCGTTGGTGAGCTCGGAGCTGTCCGGATCCTTTTTATCCGTGAACTTGTTGATCAGATCCGGAACCATATCCAGGATCTTGGTGACCGCATCCTGATTGCGGATGTTTACAAGCTTGGTGACCCCGTTCTGGATGATCAGTACGGCAGAGGGAGTGATCTTGCCTCCCACACCGCCGCCGCCGCTTGTTTTCTTATCGCTGTTCCCGGCGCCGGTGCCCATTCCGAACATCACGTCCACCAGCGGGATGATGATCGTATCGTCGATCTTCCTCGGCTCCCCGACCACGGTCTTGGTAGAGAAATACCCGCTCATGCCCTGCATCAGAGAGTCGATCATCTGGTCAATGTTAACGTTTGCCATAGCTTCCTCATTTCCGCGCTGCGCGCTTTTTTATTTTTAAGATGTAAGGGGTCAGAATACGTTTTTGGTCCGACAGTATGATATGCAAGCCTGCCGGTAAGCTCAGCGGTCCCGGATGATGGAGATCAGCCGGCGGATATCCCGGTTGAAATATCCTCTGAGCAGGGCGATCAGGACGAAAAAGAGAAGAAGATGTCCCTTCATCAGCAGATCGGCCTCCAGGCGGTCCTGTTCAAAATCCGGCTCCCAGCGGATCCTGTTTTTATGAAGCATGAACAGGGCCCAGTACAGACCGGTGGCTTCGCCGGTAACGCTCGGATCCTCGGACCCGAAGCGGATGCAGCAGTTGAATTTCCCGGGCAGGATATGCCTGCAGAGCTTTTTTAAGATCACCAGAAGATCCGTCACGGCCTGCATCGTCCGTTCGTCCCGGATGGCTTCGATCAGCTCTTCGGTCCTGATCCGGCCATCTCTTATTCTATCATAAAAAGCCCGTATTTTGTACCGCATTTTGCGGATGGCTTTCCGGAAGGCGCGAAGCTTATCCTGAAACCTCCTCCAAAGACCCTTCCTGCGCTTTTTCTTCTTCCCGGAGGAACTATCCGTTTCGGAAGAAATATCCGTACCTGAGGAACCATCCGTATCGGAAGAACTATCCGTTTCGGAAGAAATATCCGTACCGGAAGAAATATCCGTGCCGGAGGAAATATCCGCATCACAGGAAATTTCCTGATCTGATGGGATATCCCCGTCGGAGGAGCCTTCGGTACCGTCCGATGCGCCCCCGCCGTCAGGCTCCGGCAGTTTCTTCTTTTTCTTTTTCCGGCGCTTCGGCTTTTCCCCGTCATCCTCGGAGGGGTAGAGCCGGATCCAGAGGGCCTTCAGCCAGTGCTCGCTGTCCTTTGCGCTCCGGTGGTAGAGGTAGCGGATCATATGAAACAGCCAGTTTGCCTTCACCTGAAGGTCACAGAGCTCCGGACGGGCCTTGTCGTAGACCCCGGTGACGGAATAGCGGATCGGCGCAAACAGGATGATGAGCAGCAGCAGGAGGATGAGCCCCAGAGCGGAAAGCAGCACGATCCCGGTGATCTTTAAGACGGAAAGCAGCACGGTCAGCATGGCGCGCCTGCGCTTTCCGTCAGGGAGAGTACGTAGGAGCGGAGATTTATGGAACCGGTCTCGCGGATGCAGTCCTTTACGATCCGGTTTACGATGCCGATGGCTTCCTCCTCACCCTTCGCGAGCCCTATGATCACCGGCTCGTGGCGGTCATAATAGCTTTTGTTCAGCTCCCGGGCATTAAAGTATTCCAGCGGATCCTCCGGACCCTCCGGCAGGCAGATGACATAGGTATCCAACAGGAACTTTTTCTGCCGGATCCGCCGGATCAGTTTTTCCGGTTTCTTTTTTACGGTTTCGCCAAGATAAAGCTTCTCAATGAATTTCATAGACTTAAGTTTATCACAAATCCGTTGACTTTGACAGACTTTCTACATATACTATCTATGTGTTATTTTGTGCCCGGATCCTGCTCCGACCACTATATAGTAGATAGAGTAACTGCTTTTCCGTGAACCGCAAACGTCATCGGCAAGGCGTCTGCGGTTCACGATGCGGCAGTTACCGGATCCGCTAACGGTAAACGGAATGGTCCGGATCTCCCGCGGCACGGCCGCCATATGAGAGGGAGAGCCGCAGGGGACGGCGGAGGGATATTGATGGATCAAAGCCTGTGCGGCAGGCTTTGCGGATGATGACCGGTGCGCTCCGGTATCATCACATTTTTGAGCGGGGAGCTTATGGAAACAGTTGCGGTCGCAGCGCTGAAGGAAGGACAGATCTTAGGCGAGGACATCATCGTGGGCGATAAGGTCGCCATCAAGAAGGGAGCCACTGTCGATCATCTGGTCAGGAAGAAGCTCGAGGCCTTTCGTCTGGTGACCGTCCAGGTCATGGAGGAAGAGGATTACGCCACGACATATTACGAGAAGATCCGCGCCTCCAAGGGCTACAGGCAGTTTATCTCGGATTACCGGGTCATGCTGGGAGCCTACAAGGTTTCCGTGGACCAGTTCATCTTCAGCAAGGTGGCGATCCGGCTTGAGGATCTGAAAAGGATCGCAAACAAGCTCGTGCCGGACAGCCTTGACGGCAAGACCCTCTTTGCCTATCTGAACCAGATGACGCCGGAGGAATCCGACATGTCCTACTGTCACGGACTGAACGTGGCGCTGATCTGCAGGATCATGGCCCGCTGGTACCGGCTCGCTCCCTATGAGTCGGATATCCTGGTCTGCTGCGGATTCCTGTATGACATCGGGAAATTCATCCTTCCGAATGATATCGTCTGGAAGCCGGACAAGCTCAGCAAGATGGAATATGACCTGATCAAGACCCACGCGTTTCACGGATACCACCTTTTGTCGAAGTTCAAGTTTTCCATCGACGATCATATCCTGAACGCCACGCTGCAGCATCATGAGCGCTGCGACGGTTCGGGTTATCCCCAGGGGCTTAAGGCGGATGAGATCGATCCCTACGCGAAGATCATAGCCATCGCGGATGTATACGAGGCCATGACCTCGGCCAGGACCTACCGCAAGCCCATGTGCCCCTATCAGGCAGTGGGGATCCTTCAGAGCGACAGCTTCCTGAAGTACGACACCTACTATATCAGCACCTTCCTCCGGAATGTGGTGGATGAGATGATCGGCAACCGGGTCCGCCTCTCAAACGGCATGGAGGGCGAGGTCCTGATGAACAATAAGAACGATCTGTCCAGACCCGTGATACAGTGCGAGAAACAGGTGATCGACCTGCTTCAGCACAGATACCTGAACATCGTTTCGATCATCTGATCCGGCAGGGCAGAAGGCCTTAAGGCCCGGCGCCTGCTCCATATCGGGAACGGAAGCAGAAAGCAGATCATAAAACGGCGGACCGCCGGAAGGGATCCCGGATCCGGCAGGCGGTGCCGTTATAAAATCAGAAAGGGGTTTATTATGAAAGGACGTATGAATACGGATCTCGGAAATATCGTGATCGATACCGAAGCGATCGCGCAGTACGCCGGAACCGAGGCCATGGAATGCTTCGGGATCGTGGGTATGGCTTCTTATTCCATGAAGGACGGACTGGTGCGTCTGCTGAAAATGGAAAGCCTGACCCGGGGGATCAACGTGACACTGAATAAAAACCGGATCTCCATCGACTTTCACGTGATCGTGGCTTACGGCGTCAGTATCCCGGCCATGGCGGAGAACCTGACGAGCAATGTCAAATACAGGGTTGAGGAATACACAGGTCTTCCGGTGGAGAGGATCAACGTGTATGTAGAGGGCGTAAGGGTCATCGACTGATGCGGATGGCCGGATGTTGTTGATGGTTATGGCCGTTCGGTCATCAGGAGGAGAAAAAATTGTCTACGAAGACACTGGATGCAAAGGCGATCGCGGAGCTGTTCCTGGCGGGAGCGTCGGAGCTGCGTTCGCAGAAAGAGAAGATCAATGAACTGAATGTGTTTCCGGTTCCCGACGGGGACACCGGGACGAATATGACACTTACGATCATGTCCGCGGCCAAGGAAGTGCTTGCTCTGGGAGAGGACTACGACATGGCGGCGCTGTGCAAGGCCATCTCCATGGGATCCTTACGGGGAGCCCGGGGCAATTCCGGCGTGATCCTGTCCCAGCTTTTCAGGGGGCTCACGAAGATCCTCAGGGAAACGGAGACCGTGGATGCGGCGGTCATCGCCAGAGCCTTTAATAAAGCGACGGAAACGGCATACAAGGCCGTTATGAAGCCGAAGGAGGGAACCATCCTGACAGTGGCGAGGGGCATCGCCGAAAAAGCCAGCGAGATCTGCGATACGGCGGAGGATCTGGAAAGCTTCGGCCAGGAGATCCTCTCCCACGGGGAATACGTGCTTTCGCAGACACCGGAGCTGCTTCCCGTCTTAAAGCAGGCGGGGGTGGTGGATTCCGGCGGGCAGGGCCTCATCGCGGTCCTCACCGGCGTGATGAAGGGCATCCGGGGAGAAGCGGGAGAGTTTAGCCTGGATGACGGCAGCGGCTCCGGAGAGCACGCAAACGGCATCAACCGCGACGCCGTGGCCGGCGCGGAGATCAAATTCGGCTACTGCACCGAGTTCATCATCATGCTGAACCGGGTGTTCAATGCGAAGAATGAAAAGGATTTCAAGTCTTATCTGGAATCCATCGGCGATTCCATTGTCTGCGTGGCGATG
>CACZNS010000302.1 GCA_902782575.1 uncultured Lachnospiraceae bacterium | reverse complement strand
TCAGATACGCACTCTCGGGCAAGCATTCGTCGCATTAGTCCAGATATTTTGCGACCGTTATACTGGGTGTGATCTGGGCGATGCAGTCTCTGCAGGAGGTTTCGGAGGAGATCGATGATTTCCGGAAGACACGGAAGGTCAGTCTTCTGGCGGCGGCAAGCACGGTTTTGTCTCTGATGCTTGCAGCCATGCTGATGATGGATCCCTTTGAGCATTTTAACACGCATGTACGGATATTGGGGCTTGAGATGATCGCTTCGGCCTTTATCCGGACCAGGAGAGGGCCGGTATAAGGGGGTATAAGTATGAAACATAAAAAGATGATGAGACTGCTCGGGCAGTCATTTCGCATCGCGGGCGCGGATAAGATCCTCTATGCATACCTGATCTTATATGTCATCATAGCCGCTGTCCTGTACATTACGGAGCCGAGCATCCATTCCTTCGGGGACAGCGTCTGGTACTGCTTCGCGGTGGCTACAACGATAGGATTTGGGGACATAGCGGCGGTGTCCGTGCCGGGGCGTGTCCTCACGATCATCCTGTCCCTTTATTCCGTAGCGGTCGTTGCCATCATTACCGCGGTGATAACCGGTTTCTTTATGGATATCGCAAAGGTTAAGCTGGATGAAAGCGTGAAGGAATTCATGGATGAGCTGGAGCACCTGCCGGAATTATCCCCGGAGGAGCTGAAGAGCCTTTCGGAACGGATCAAACGGTTCCGGTCCTGAGAGAAGAAGCTGGACAAAATACCGGGGAAAGCGCAATATAATAAACGAATAAAGTAATTGCACTATCATGAGCCACAAACGCCGGAGGTAAGGCGGATGCGGCTTATGATACGGCAATTACCGATAATCCGTCAACTGTAAAAAATGACGGTCCGCCGCAGCATGCCGGAGGATCCGCGGGGACCGCAAACGGAGAGAAAAGAGGGAAATAAAGAAACAACATGCTTTTTCAATCACGTCAATTTCGTCAGGCACTCCTGCTGCTCGTGGATCTGGCAAGTGTGCTCTTTGCTTACATGCTTGCGGGTCTTCTGAGATTTTCCGACAGGGGAGACTGGTTTTCTTCCTACCTTTATACGACTACCCTTTTGATCTATGAACTGATCATGCTGATCGTTTTCATGATCCGGACTCCCAGGCAGCAGCCGCTCCTGGAAACCGGACGTTTTCAGAATGCCGTGATCAGCCTGACCAATACGATCCTTGTGGCGGCTCTCGGTGTGGGCTGGCTTTTCGCTACCCAGACGGCGGGTCTGATCTCCAGATATTTTGTGGGATTCTTTTATGTTTTCGAAGCCGTTCTGAACATCCTGATGCGGCTCCTGTACCGGGAGATGCTCCTGCGCCTGCTGGGAAAGGGGGCCGGCACGATCGTGGTGATGCTGGTGACGGTGAAGGCGGATGCAAAGAATATCATCCGGAATATCACCGGCATGCCCAGCGGGCTTATCGACCTTTCCTGCATCACGATCCTGGATGAGGATTGCGTGGGGGAGAAGATCGAAGGGATCCCCGTGGTGGGAAACCGGGAGAATTATCTGGAAACCCACCGGGAAAACGTATATGATGAGGTCTTTATCCGGCTTCCTTATGATTATGAGTTTGAATTAAAGAAGCTGATCATGGGCTTTGAGCAGATGGGTGTGACGGTGGATCTGAGCATCGGCGTGTATAATCTGGACGCGAGCGAGCGCCGGATCCGAAACTTCGGCGGCTACAGCGTGATCGCCTATTCGCCTGTACAGCGCAGTGTGCCGGAGCTTTTTATCAAACGTCTGACGGATATCGCCGGAAGCATCGTCGGCCTGATATTCTGCCTGATCAGCGTGATCATTTTCGGGCCGGTCATTAAGCTGACCTCCCCCGGGCCGGTCTTTTTTGCCCAGACGAGGGTGGGGATCAACGGCAGGCGGTTTCAGATCTACAAGCTCAGGACGATGGTGGCGGACGCAGAGGCGAAGAAGAGCGAGCTGATGGCCCAGAACGAGATGAACGGGCTGATGTTCAAGATGGAAAACGATCCCCGGGTCACTAAGATCGGACGGTTCTTAAGACGCACGAGCATAGACGAGCTGCCCCAGTTCTGGAATGTGCTGAAGGGTGACATGAGCCTTGTGGGGACCAGGCCTCCCACAGTGGATGAATATGTGCAGTATAAGGCCTATCAGATGAGAAGGCTTTCGATCCGGCCCGGGATCACCGGTCTGTGGCAGGTGTCCGGACGGTCGGAGATCAGTGATTTTGAGGATGTGGTGCGGCTGGATCTGGAATATATCGACCGGTGGTCGCTGCTGCTGGATCTGAAGCTGATCCTGCAGACAGTGTGGATCGTCTTTACCGGAAGGGGAGCAAAGTGAGGGAGACCGGCAGAGAGGCTGCAGGCGGAGAGAATGCGGGGATCCTGCGGTGCAGGATCCTGGGCGTGAATTTCTGCGTGACCGGCCTGAAGCGCATATCGGAATATATCGCTGCTTCCGGAAAAGAGCTTTCGGGGCAGTATGTCTGCCTCTGCAATGTGCATACGACCGTCGTTGCCACAGAGGATGAGGAATATCTGCGGATCCAGAACGGAGCCGCCCTGACCCTTCCGGACGGAGCTCCGATCGCAAAAGAGCAGAGGAAGAGGGGCTTTCGGCAGGCGGAGCGGACAGGCGGCCCGGATCTGATGGAGGCTGTATTTGCCGCGGACTTAAGCAGAGGAAGAGGCCTCAGGCATTATTTTTACGGAGCCTCGGAGGATACGCTTGAAAAGCTGGTAATAAGCCTTAAGGAGCGGTATCCGGGGCTGACCGTTGCGGGAATGTACTCTCCTCCCTTCCGCGAGCTGACGGAGGCGGAGGATGCGGCAGATACGGACAGGATCAGGGAAGCGAAGCCGGATATCATCTGGGTGGGACTCGGTGCGCCGAAGCAGGAGAGGTGGATGGCGGCCCACAGGGGATGCTTTGAAGGAGTCATGATCGGGGTGGGAGCTGCCTTTGATTTTCACGCGGGGGTGAAAAAGCGGGCCCCGGTATGGATGCAGAGGGCGGGACTTGAATGGCTGTACCGTCTGATGCAGGAGCCGGGCAGGCTTTTCGGAAGGTATCTTCACAGCAACATGAAATTCCTTTTCAACGTGGGTGCGGACAGGCGGAAGGCCGGGAAGGGCTGAGGGCCGCGGGATGATCTTCCGGCGGCTGCGGGAGGTTTTCGGTGGGTCTCGGGATGATCTTCCGGCGGCTGCGGACGGTTTTCCGATATATGGGGTTTAAAAGTGAAGAAGCGATCCGGGGGGATCGCTTCTTCCAGGAGAGTATATTGGGGGAGAATAACTAATTAAAACTTGTATGCTTTTTCATTTGCCCTGTCGGGCGCTTCCTTTATCTTATGAGATGAGTATAAACGATAAATATGTCTAAATCGTGTCTTCTTCCTAAAGTATTTCTAAAAAGCATAAAGAAAATGGTGTAAAAACATTGAAAAATCAATGATTTCTGCCCTGCCGGCCCCCGGGAGGCATGCTGCCGCATGAGCAGGCAGGGATATGATCCCGAAAACAGCGGATCAGCCGGATCAGCGAAGGGGGATCAGGGGCAGCAGGTACAGCACGGAGGCGTTTGCGGAAGCGTGCAGGAGGATCGGTACCGGAGGGCGGTGATCCTTCTCATAGGCAATGGCAAAAAGAACTCCCATCAGGAAAGCATAAAGGAACTGGACTGCGTTTCCGTGATAGATGCCGAAGAGAGCCGCAGAGATCAGGGCGGAGGGCATAAGAGAGAGCTTCCTCCGGAGTAGCCCGAAGAGGATCAGCCGGAAGACGGTTTCCTCCAGGACCGGTGCGAGAACCAGATACAGCAGGGCCGCAGCCGGAGCTCCCACGGAAAAAAGAGCCGGGGCCGCATTCTCCGTATAATACGGAAAAAGCTCCGTCAGTCCGGAAAACATGATCAGGAGGTTCAGTAGCAGACCGGCTGTAAGCCCCAGAGGGATATAGATCAGCATCGATAACGGGTTTTTCATATCCTCAATATAGCCTACAAAGGCGGAAACGGCAAGGGTGCGGGCGTTGACAGGGATTTCTTCCCGGGGTACTATGGAACCGCACGGAATTATTGCGGAGATCGGGTTTTTCGGCGGTTTCCGGCAGGAAACAGGGGGTACAAGCAGGTTTGGACGAAAACCTTCCGGTCCTCACGGGTACCGGCAGCGCGGATAACGGCTGTACCGGTGAAGGAGGATGGCAATGAGAAAAGCCGTGATCGCGGTCTATACCCTGATGATGGCGGTGGTCTGTGCCCTGCTGATCTTTGCGGCGCCGGTTACGGACTATTACTGCAAGCGTCTGTTCAGGTTTGAAAATACCGTTCTGATAATGGTTGCGGCTGTTATCTTTGCTGCGGTCTCGATTGGTTTACATAAATGGAACGCTTCCATCGAAGCCTTTCTTCAGAAGCATACGGTCAGACTCCTTCCGGCCGCTCTGCTTCTGCTGCTTGCTCTGCAGATCTTTCTGACCTACAGTGCTTTTTTTTATTCCGACTGGGATCCGGCAGCGATCCTGAGCGAAGCCTTTGATCTGGCAAACGGACTGAAGGATGATCACAGCAGTTATTTTTCTGCTCATCCGAACAATCTGCTTCCGGTGTGGATCCATTCCCTGCTGCTAAAAACGGGCGGTATTTTTGGGAAAGTGGGAGAATACGGCGGTTCCGGCGTGATGATCATCGTCTATGCACAGTGCCTTCTCAATACTCTTTCGGGCTTCCTGCTCTTCCGGATCGTCCGGAGACTTTGCGGATCCTTCAGGGCAGCCTGGTCTTCCTTTCTTTTTTATGCTCTCTTTCTGGGGCTTTCTCCCTGGCTTATCATTACCTATACGGATCAGCTGGCCTTTATCTTCCCTCTGCTGACCCTCAGGCTCTGGCAGATACAGCAGGAGCGGGGAAGAGGGACAGCGGCATCTCTTCTGATCTGGGGGCTGATGGGGCTTCTGGCGCCCTTCGGATACCGGATCAAACCGCAGACCGTTATCATGACGATAGCGGTAACATGCGTGATGATTTTAGAAGGAGGGCCCGGCAGGGTACTGCTCAGGAGGCTTGCCGCCCTTGCGGCGGGGATCCTCCTGATGACGGCTCTGCTGAAGGGAGTGATCCTGCCTTCGATTCCCATCGGGATCGAGCCGGACAGGCAGTTCGGAATGGCTCATTATCTCATGATGGGCCTGAACGGGAGGACAAGCGGCGTTTATGACGATGAGGACACGGAGTATACCAACTCCTTTGATACACCGGCGGAGAAAGCAAAGGCAGATCTTGACAGGGCAGGGGAGAGGCTCACCTCCTTCGGGGCGGCGGGGCTTAAGGATCATCTGATCAAAAAGACCCTGGTCAATTTCAACGACGGAACCTTTGCCTGGGGTCTGAACGGAAACTTCTTTGCGGGGACCATCGAGGGGCAGGAGACGTTTTTAAGCTCTGCCATCCGGAAGCGGATCTATACGGACGGCGAGTATTTCGGCAGATATTCCACGATCCAGCAGCTGTTCTGGCTTTTTACGCTTTTTACTTCCCTGGGGATGGGCGCTTATCTTCTGCCGGCCGGAAGGCGGAAGACGGACGGATCCTCCGGCGGGGAAGAGGCGGAGCTTTCCACTGCCGCGGTCATCGCCCTGGCTCTGATCGGGATCACGGTTTTCGAGCTGGTTTTTGAAGCTCTTGCCAGATATCTTTTCATTTATGCCCCCGTATGGGTGGCCGCCGCCGCCGCGGGACGGAACGCGGCAGCGGGCATTCGCGTGCGGCGCTGAAAAATATTCATTAACGATAGTATTTGCGGGCGTCTCTGCGGTTGACAAAATTCCCCTGAAAACCTATGATAATATAGATTTAAAGTGCGTATTTGCGCCTACCGCGTCGAGGCTTTCCGCCACGTGTTTTCAGGTGCAAATTTATAAAGGTTAAGCGGAAATGAGGAGAGATGAGCGAAAAAATGGAAAAAACCTACGACCCGAAGGGGATTGAAGACAGACTGTATCAGAACTGGGTCGACAAAAAATACTTTCATGCGGAGGTGGACGAGAGCAAAAAGCCCTTCACGATCGTGATCCCGCCGCCGAATATTACGGGCAGGCTGCATATGGGGCATGCCCTGGACGAGACGATGCAGGATATCCTGATCCGTTTCAAGCGGATGCAGGGCTATAACGCACTCTGGCAGCCGGGCACGGACCACGCAAGTATCGCCACGGAGGTCAGGATCACCGATGAGTTAAAAAAGGAAGGGATAGACAAGCAGGAGCTCGGCAGGGATAAATTTCTGGAGAGGGCCTGGGAGTGGAAGAAGGAGTACGGCGGAGCCATCGTAGGGCAGCTGAAAAAGCTGGGCTCATCCTGCGACTGGGACAGGGAGCGCTTTACGATGGACGAGGGCTGCAACAGAGCCGTGAAGGAAGTCTTCTGCCGCATGTATGATAAGGGCTGGATCTATAAGGGCCATAAGATCATAAACTGGTGCCCGGTCTGCAAGACCACGATCTCCGATGCGGAGGTAGAGTACGAGGATCAGGCCAGCCATCTGTGGCATATCAAATATCCGATCATCGGAAGGGAAGGGGAGTATCTCACCTTTGCGACGACCCGTCCGGAAACGATGCTGGGAGATACGGCGGTGGCCGTGAATCCGAACGACGAACGGTATCAGGATCTGATCGGGAAGAAGGTGCTTCTTCCGATCATGAACCGCGAGATGCCCGTTGTGGCGGATGATTATGTGGATATGGAGTTCGGGACCGGCGTGGTGAAGATCACCCCCGGACATGACCCGAATGATTTTGAAGTAGGTAAGCGCCACGACCTCCAGATCATCAACATCATGAACGACGATGGAACGATCAACGAAAACGGCGGAAAGTACAGAGGCATGGACCGCTATGAAGCCAGAAAGGCCATCGTGAAGGAACTGGATGAAATGGGCCTGCTGGTTAAGATCGAGGATTATGCCCACAATGTGGGGACCCACGACCGGTGCGGTACAACGGTGGAGCCTCTGGTTAAGCAGCAGTGGTTCGTAAAGATGGACGAGCTGATCGGGCCCGCCGTGGAGGGAGTGAGAAACGGCGATATCCGGCTCGTACCGGACAATATGAAAAAGACCTATTTTAACTGGACGGACAATATCCGGGACTGGTGCATTTCCCGTCAGCTCTGGTGGGGCCACAGGATCCCGGCCTACACCTGCGCAGACTGCGGAGAGCTGATCGTAAGCAGGGAGACTCCCGAAAAATGTCCGAAGTGCGGAGGTACCCATCTGGTCCAGGATCCGGATACTCTCGATACCTGGTTCTCCTCGGCTCTCTGGCCCTTCTCGACGCTGGGCTGGCCGGAGGAAACTCCGGAGCTTAAGTATTTTTACCCTACGGATGTCCTGGTCACGGGCTACGATATCATTTTCTTCTGGGTCATCCGCATGGTCTTTTCCGGATATGAGCAGATGAAGGAGAGGCCCTTTAAGACCGTGCTCTTCCACGGGCTGGTCCGCGACGCCCAGGGCAGGAAGATGAGCAAATCCCTCGGAAACGGTATCGATCCCCTGGAGATCATTGATCAGTACGGGGCGGATGCTCTCCGCTTTACGCTGATCACCGGCAATTCTCCCGGAAATGACATGCGTTTTTCCACAGAGAGGGTGGAGGCCTCCCGGAATTTCGCTAATAAGATCTGGAACGCTTCCCGCTTTATCCTGATGAATATGGAGGGAAAGACCATCCGTGAGGCAAAGCCGGAGGAGCTGCAGGCGGCGGACCGGTGGATCTTAAGCCGCATGAACAACACGGTCAGGGAAGTGACCGAAAACATGGAGAAATACGAGCTCGGCATTGCCGCCTCCAAGATCTACGATTTTATCTGGGATGATCTCTGCGACTGGTATATCGAGATGGTGAAGCCGATGCTCTATAATACGGACGATGCCGTCTCCCAGAATGCCGCCCTCGATACCCTCCGGACGGTACTGCTTGCGGCGCTGAAGATGCTGCATCCTTATATGCCCTTCGTGACCGAGGCGATCTACCTGACCCTGAAGGAAGAGGCGGGGGCTCCCGACTGGAAGGAATCCATCATGATCTCCGACTGGCCGGTCTATTCGGAGGATCATGCTTATACAAAAGAAGAAAAGAACGTGGAGCTGGTGAAGGAGGCTGTC
>CACZNS010000301.1 GCA_902782575.1 uncultured Lachnospiraceae bacterium | reverse complement strand
TTGCCGCCGAATTCCAGGTAGAGCTTTTCGAACTGGCTGATCCGCTCCCTGATGTGGGCTGACTGAATCTGAAGGTATTTTTCATTGTCAAATCCGAGTTTTTTCATGGTCAAACCGATTCCTTTCACTGTCTTTGAGACAATCCTTACATAGTTTACACAAAAATTCCGTTGTTGTGAATAGTGTATCGTAAGAGATTTTATGTTATACTGTCTGATGGAGTAAATTATCTGGGGGCATACATGACCAAAAACGAGATCGCTGAAATCAAAAAGCAGCTGACGATCGATAATTGTGCCATCGACCGGATCTGCGGATGCTATGTGGATAATGAAAAGGAAAAGAAGAGCGTTACGAGGGAGGCGTTTCTTTCCCTGCCGGAGGAGGAGATCCATAAATATTTCGAGATCCTGAAGAAAACCCTGTCCGGTACGCCCGGGAAAAATGTGCTGGATCTGGAGTTTCCCCTGATCGAGGAGAAGGAGGGGGGAAAGCAGGAGTTCCTTTTAAGGCTCAGGGATTCCGCGCTGAAGGACGAGGCGCTTCTGGATGAATTCTATGACCGGATCATCGCCAACTACGATACGGTGGAGAAGTTTTATATCATACTGGTCCATGCCAGCTATGACATTCCGGGGAAGACCACGGACGGTCTTACCATGGAGGATGCCTCCGAGAATGTCTATGATTACCTGATGTGCAGCATCTGTCCGGTGAAGCTTACCAAAGCCGCTCTCGGATATGACGCTTCGGAAAACCGGTTCGCGGAGTGCCCCAGGGACTGGATCGTTTCCGATCCGGAAAAGGGCTTTCTCTTCCCGGCCTTCGACGACCGTACCTCCAATATCCATGAGCTGCTGTATTACAGCAAAAAGAGCGAGGAGCTGATGGAGGGCTTTATCACGGAGCTTTTCGGCTGCGAGGTGCCGGTCTCCGCAGGGAGCCAGGCAGAGGTATTCAATCATATCCTGGACACGACCCTGGGAGAGGACTGCGCCTTTGAAACCGTCCAGGCGATCCACGACAACCTGGGGGAAATGATCCGGGAGAGCGCGGCGGATCCGGAGCCTCTCATGCTGGACAAGCATGAGGTTCAGAAGCTTTTTGAAAAGAGCGGCGTCGAGTCCGAAACCATGGAGGATTTCGGCTGGAAGTATGATAAGGCCGTGAAGGAGGTGCTGGACAACGAAGACATCGATCCGGAGGAGAAGCTGATCCAGGCAAGCAATATTGCCGGGGTGAAAAAGTTTGATATCAAAACACCGGATATCGTGATCCGGGTCAATCCGGAGAGGACGGATCTGATCGAAAGCCGGATCATTGACGGAAGAGAATGCCTGGTGATCGCGGTGGATGATCATGTGGAGGTCAACGGTCTGAACTGCAGGACATTAAGGGGGAGACAATGAAGGAGCTCGGGAAAGATCCGTGGGATATCGTTCTGATCATATGCGCGGTCACGACTGTTTTATCCACCGTGGTCTATCTGGCTACCGGCTATCTGATCCCCGGGCTGTCACCGATGACACTGGCGGCAGGTCTTCTGATCATCTGTCTGAAGCTTAAGAAGAGAAAGGGGGGCGAAAGCTCCGACATGCTCTTTTTTGTGATCTTTGTGGCCTCGATCTTAAACATGATCGTCGGCGTGATGCAGATCTACGCATTCTTTGCATACCGGTAAGGGGAGAGGAGCGGAGAATGGCGCGTGAAATGGAATTTAAGATGGAGATCCCCTATGAGGATATCGTTCCGGGGAAAGAGGTAACGGTGGACGAGTCTTATCTTCAGGACGGGCTGGTGGTCTATTATACGATACGTCCCGCCATTGCGATGTCCAAAAACTTTCGCAGGCAGGAGGCGCTTGCCTGCAGGCAGGGAATCGTAAAGGAAGTCAGGCCGGACGGAGTGGCAACCTACGTGACGGTCGAGTTTAACGAATAATATATGAAAGATATCCGCAAGAAAATCGAAGAGAACGGAGCGGAGCTGTCGACCAGGA
This sequence comes from uncultured Lachnospiraceae bacterium, assembly GCA_902782575.1. Classification (GTDB taxonomy): domain Bacteria; phylum Bacillota; class Clostridia; order Lachnospirales; family Lachnospiraceae; genus NK4A144. Next base: position 392 of record CACZNS010000301.1, on the reverse strand, counting down.
AGCTTTTGGCTGTCCTGCTTCCGACGGTTCTTTTCAGCGTGGTCGTCATCGTCCAGATCGAGATGATGGGGCTGATCCCATACGCCATGCATGAGGTTCTGCTTGTCACCCTGATCGTGATCCTGCTGACCGTTATTCCGGCTGTCACGGTCTTTCTGATCTTTATGCGCAGGCAGGGGCGCCGGGAGGAAAAGCTGTTTCTCGCGCTGAGCGCCGAGGAAGAGCGCTACCGGCTGGCCTTCGAAAATTCCAGAGACATTATCTATGAATATGATTATAAGGATGACATGATGCTGATGTTCGGCTCCTTCTCCAATCCGGAGACGGGGGATACCCGTGTGGAGCGCCGGTTTGAGAAATACCTGGACTACGTGATCCAGGGCGGGATCGTC
>CACZNS010000300.1 GCA_902782575.1 uncultured Lachnospiraceae bacterium | reverse complement strand
AGGTCACAAAATACGCATGCATCAGCCGGACCTCGTTTCCGGGATACAGGCGGAAATATTTTTTGGGCGGCTCCTCCATGAAGTCTTCCCGCTCAATATAGAGTTCCCGCCCGAACTCGATCTGTCTCTCTCCCAGTGCCTCGTTTTCGGGATTGTTCACGGCGGTCAGAAGCTCTGTCTGCCCCTCCGGGTAATTGTCGATAATAAGCTTTACCGGATCGAGCACCGCCATCACCCGCTTATCCTTCGCCTTCAGATCCTCTCTGACACAGTACTCCAGCATGTCCATCTCCGCCGTGGACTGTGCCTTGGAAACACCGGCAAGCTCCACGAACCTGCGGATCGAAGCAGGGGTATATCCTCTGCGCCTTAAGCCTGCGATGGACACAAGCCGCGGATCGTCCCAGCCGTCCACCGTGCCGTCCTCCACCAGCTTTTTGATATAGCGCTTTCCGGTCACCACATTGTTCAGATAAAGCTTTGCAAACTCGATCTGCCGGGGCGGATGCTCAAACTCCACCTCCTGCACCACCCAGTTGTAAAGCGGTCTGTGATCTTCAAACTCTAGCGTACAGATCGAATGCGTGATCCCCTCGATCGCATCCTCCATCGGATGCGCAAAGTCATACATCGGATAGATGCACCATTTATCTCCCGTATTCTGGTGGGAAAGATGAGCCACGCGGTAGATGATCGGGTCCCGCATATTGATATTCCGGGATGCCATATCGATCTTTGCGCGAAGGGTCTTTTCTCCGTCCCCGTACTTTCCGTCCTTCATCTCCTCAAAGAGCCGCAGATTTTCTTCCACGCTCCTCTCTCGGTTCGGATCGTTTTTCCCGGGCTCCGTATAGGTCCCCCTGTATTCTCGGATCTCCTCCGCCGTCAGGTCGGATACATATGCCTTCCCCTTCCGGATGAGCTTCACCGCTGCCTCATACATCTGATCAAAGTAATCGGAGGCAAAGAAAAGCCTGTCCTCCCACTCCGCTCCAAGCCAGGCCACATCCTCCTTGATCGATTCCACAAACTCCGACTTCTCCTTGGTCGGATTCGTATCGTCGAAGCGAAGATTGAACTTCCCGCCGTATTCCTGCGCGAGACCGTAGTTCAAGAGGATCGACTTTGCGTGCCCGATGTGCAGATAGCCGTTCGGCTCCGGCGGAAACCGGGTCTTTACGGTATCATACACCCCCTCCTTCAGATCCTTGTCGATCTCTGCTTCTATAAAATTTCTGGATCTCTCTTCCATAGCTTTTCTGTCCTTTTTTGTATTTGTTTTTTAAGCAGTTCTCATTATAAATATCTGATGCCCGTTTTTCAAGTACCGGACCATTGGGCGTTATAGAGTCCGGCATAAAATCCCTTCAGCCGCAGAAGCTCCTCATGGGTTCCCTGCTCTACGATATGTCCGCTTTTCATCACAAGGATCCGGTCCGCGTTGCGGATGGTGGACAGCCGGTGAGCCACGATAAAGCTCGTCCTGCCTTTCATCATCCGCGTAAAGGCATCCTGGATCCTCTGCTCCGTCCTGGTATCGATCGAGGAGGTCGCCTCATCCAGGATCAGCATCGGCGGCAGGCAGAGCATGATGCGGCTGATGCAGAGCAGCTGCTTCTGTCCCTGGGAAAGGCTTCCGCCGTCACCCGTGATGACGGTATCATATCCGTCCCGGAGCCTTCTGATAAAGCCGTCCGCATGGGCGGCCTTCGCTGCTTCGATGATCTCCTGATCCGACGCGTCCGGTTTTCCCATCGCGATGTTCTCCCGGATCGTTCCGTTTTTCAGCCAGGTCTCCTGCAGCACCATCCCGAAGGAGGCCCTGAGGCTTTTTCTCGTCACTCTTTGCGTATCATATCCCTCCACCCGGATCGTCCCCGTGTTTACGTCATAGAAACGCATCAGCAGATTGATCAGGGTGGTCTTGCCGCAGCCCGTCGGCCCCACGATGGCGATCCTCATTCCGGGCTTCGCGTCCAGATTAAAATCCTCGATCAGCGGCTTCTCCGGCACATAGGAAAAAGAGACATGTTCAAACAAAACCTCTCCGGTCCTGTATTCTCCTCCGCTTTCGGCAAGTGACAGCCTGACGGCATCGGCGTCATCCGGCTTCTGCGGCTCCTCATCGATCAGCTCCAGGATCCGGGCCGCGCAGGCGATGGCATTCTGCAGCTCGCTCACGACTCCCGAGATCTCATTAAAGGGCTTGGTATATTGAGTTGCGTACGAAAGAAAGCTGACAAGCTGCCCCACGCTTAAAAGGCCGCCGATCGCCGCCATTGCCCCCGCCACTCCCACTCCCGCATATACGATGGCGTTGACAAACCGGGTAGACGGATTGGTAAGAGAAGAAAAAAACAGGGCATCCATCGAATACTTTTCAAGCTTCTGATTGATCCGGTCAAACTCCTCCAGAGCCTCGTCCTGATGGGAAAAGGCCTGTACGACCTTCTGGTTTCCGACGATCTCATTGATCAGGGCAGTCTGCTTTCCCCTCTCCTCGGACTGCTTCCGGAACATCCTGTAGGTCCTTTTGACGATAAAGCCCGCCACGAAGAAGGAAAGCGGCGTGATCAATACCACAACGAGCGTGATCCAGACATTGATCGTCAGCATGAAAACCAGGGTTCCTATGATCGTCATGGCACTCGTAAAAAACTGCGTAAAGCCCATCAGAAGCCCGTCCGCAAACTGATCCACATCCGCGATGACCCGGCTGACCGTATCGCCGTGGGAGTGTGAATCGATATAGTTTAAGGGCAGGATCGAAAGCTTTTCAAACGCCTCCTTGCGGATATCCTTTACGACACCGAAGGTGATCCTGTTGTTGCAGATGTTCATGACCCACTGGAACAGGGACATCACTCCGATCGTTATGCCCATCACCGTAAGGATCCGGAACAGGCCTGCGAAGTCCACTTTTCCGGGGCCTGTCACCTCGTCCACGGCCCTGCCGGTCAGCACGGGGATATATAACGATGCCGCCACGGTCACTGCTGCGGACAGGAGTGAGAAAAAGATCGAAAAGCGGTATTTCGCCACCCGCTTTATGATCCGCCTCACCGTCTCGGTCTGTCTGTTTTTTTGATCCGATACTTTGTTTCTCTTCCTCATGATCCGCTGCTGCTACGCTCCCGCACTTTCCGTTGTTTCAAACTGGCTGCTGTAGATCTCGGTATATATTTCATTCGAGCCGAGAAGCTCTTCATGTGTCCCGGTTCCTGCGATCCTGCCGTTATCCATGACGATGATCCGGTCCGCGTTCATGACGGATGCCGCCCGCTGCGATACGATAAATACCGTCGTCTTCCAAGACAGCTTTCCGATGGCGGCGCGGAGCTTTGCATCCGTGGCAAAGTCCAGTGCGGATGCGGAATCGTCCAGGATCAGGATCCCGGGCTGCCCGATCAGCGCTCTCGCGATCGTAAGGCGCTGCCTCTGCCCTCCGGATAGGTTTTTCCCTCCCTCCGACACGGGTTCATTCAGCTTCCTCGGCTTCTCCTGCACAAATTCCCAGGCCTGGGCAGCCTTCAGCGCCTCCATCATTTCCTTTTCCGTCGCGTCACTCTTCCCCCACCGCAGATTCTCCGCGATCGTCCCCTTAAAGAGTACCGCCTTCTGCGGGACCACTCCCGTTTTATCCCGGATCTCCTCCACACGGCAGTCTTTCACGTCCGCTCCGTTGATCCGGACCGCACCCTCCGTCGCATCGTAAAAACGCGGGATCAGATTGACCACGGAGGACTTCCCGGAGCCGGTTCCTCCGATGATCCCGATGGTTTCTCCCGGCATTGCCCGGAAGGTGATATCGCTGATCGCTTCCTCCCCCGACTCGGCATACCGCAGGCTTACGTGGTCAAACTCCACGGCAGGCACACCCTCCGCAGGCTCCGCGGGCAGCACGCCGTCGCCGTCCGTGATCTCCGTCCGGAGCTCCAGCACATCCGCGATCCTGTCTGCACAGGCGAGAGCCTTGCTGATGGTCACGATCAGATTCGCGAGCTTTACCAGCTCCACCAGGATCTGGGACATATAATTGACCAGAGCCACCAGCTCCCCTCTTGTGATCACCGCCGCATCCACCTGACAGGCTCCGCTGTAAAGCAGAACGATGGTTGCTGCGTTTACGACAAGAAGCGTCAGCGGATTCATGAGCCCGGAGATCCTTCCCACTGCCCTTTGCAGATCCGCCAGGGTTTCATTCTGCCCCGCAAACCTCCGCGCTTCATCCTCTTCCCGCCCGAATGCCCGGATCACACGCACTCCCTCCAGGTTTTCCGAAGTCGTGTTCAGGATGCCGTCCAGCCCCGACTGTACCCTCCTGTACATCGGCATCGTCACGGCCATGATCCCGAAAACGATCACAGACAGTACGGGGATGGTTACGGCGAAGATCAGCGCCTCCTTCACATTGATCTGAAATGCCATGATCATCGCCCCGAAGACGATGAAGGGAGATCGGAGAAAGAGACGCAGCGTCATATTGACGCCTGCCTGCGCCTGGTTGATGTCGCTCGTCATTCTTGTGATCAGTGTGGAGCTTCCCACCGTATCGATCCCGTAGAAGGAAAGCTTTCCGATATGCTCAAAGAGACTGTGGCGAAGCTTTGTGGCAAAGCCCGTGGCTGCCCGGGCGGCATAGTACTGCGCAGTGATCGCGGAGGCAAGCCCCACCGCCGCAAGGAAAAAAAGCAGGGCACACATCCTGCCGATATAGGGCAGATCCCTCTTCGCGATGCCCGTATCGATGATCGCAGCCATCACAAGGGGGACAAACAGCTCGAAGATCGCTTCAAGCATCTTAAAGAGCGGGGCCAGCACGCATTCTTTTCTGTATTCGGTTAAAAAAGGAAATAAACGACGCATCACGGCCTCTCCCGCCTGTACTTCCGCTCAGAACAAAAACGGGAAACAGCGTTAAGACTGTTTCCCGCGTGCTGCTGTCCAGAATCGAACTGGAGACCTCCGCACTACCAATGCGGCGCACTACCGACTGTGCTACAACAGCAACTTTAGAAATCTTATCATAACGGATCGATGAATGTCAATGGTCGATATGCTTAAGATGGACATCAGGGTGCCAGACAGTTCCTCAGCTTGCTCCGGATCCTCTGCAGGGTGTTATCCGTGGACTTTTCATCCCGCCCCAGCACTTTCGCGATCTCCGTATAGGACATCCCGGTCATATAAAGATCCAGTACACTTTTTTCCAGAGGGCTTAAGCTTCTTTCAATCGCCTCCGATATCTCCTCGTTTTTCTCATGCTCCAGCACTATGCTCTCCGGCTCCGTTTCCGGCGCGGCGGTCAGGATATCCTCCAGCGAAACGGCCTTGTCCGGGTTTTCGGATTCATTCATCTGGGAATATAGAGAAATATAGGAATTCAGCGGCATATGCTTTTTCCTGCCGGAGGCCTTGACGGCGGAATAGATCTGACGGGATACGCAAAGCTGGGCAAAGGTCCGAAAGCTCGCGTCTCTTCCGCAATCGTACTCGCGCACGGCCTTAAACAGGCCGATCATCCCCTCCTGGATCAGATCCTGCGTATCGCCTCCTAAAATATACATGGATCCGGCAAGACTTCTGACCAGATCCTTGTACTTTTCCATCAGATAATCGACCACTTCCCCGCTGCCGTCACGAAATTCCGTGATCAGCTCATCATCGGTCATCGTTTCGTATTTTTTATCAGATATCATCCCTACCCGCGCTTCCTGAGCTCTTTACCGGTTACGCGAGGCGTACTCCCGCTGCCTGACGATCTCGAAGGCCATCACTCCGGCCGCAACGGAGGCGTTCAGCGAGTCGATGTCGCCCTTCGTCGGGATCGCGGAGATATAATCGCACTTACTCTTAACGAGCTTACCCACGCCGCTTCCCTCCGCACCGATCACCAGCCCGATGGGCCCGGTCAGATCCTGTCCGTAAGGGGCATCGCCATCCGTATCCGCGCAGACAAACCAGACACCTTCCTTTTTCAGATCTTCGATGGTCCGTGCCAGATTTGTGACCCTGGCTACCGGAGTATAATTGATAGCGCCGGCGGAAGCCTTCGCGACAGTAGCGGTAAGGCCCACCGCCCTGTCCTTCGGGATAATGACGCCATGCGCTCCGGCCAGATTTGCCGTTCTTATGATCGCCCCGAGGTTGTGCGGATCCTCGATGTTGTCAAGCAGGATCACAAAGAGATCCTCCTTTTTTTCTTCGGCCTTCCTCAGGATATCTTCCACCTCCGCGTACCGGTAAGCCGCGATCCTTGCGATCACGCCCTGATGCCTTCCGGTTTCGCTCATTTCATCCAGGCGCCTGCGATCCACAAAATCGATCCGCAGTCCCTGTTTTTTCGCCTCCCGCCGGATCGTCTGCATCGGTCCGTCCGAAGCCCCGTCCAGCATATAGAGCCGGTCCACGGTCTTTCCGGACCGGAACGCCTCGATCACCTCGTTCCTGCCCTCTATCAGTAATTCGTTCTTTTCCGTCCTCCGCTCTTTTTCCACCCCGTCACCCCTGTGCATGAAATCATTCCTCCGCTGCCTTTATACATGCCTCTGCCAGCTCCTGCAGCCTCTCTCTCCTGTCCAGCAGATACAGATATCCGAACAGAGCCTCCAGGCCCGTTGCCTTATGATAATCCGAAAGGGAGGCATTTTTTGCGTGATGCTCCGGTTTTGCGTTGATCCCTCTCTTTACGATCTCCCTTTCTTCCTCCGTAAGCAGCCCCATCACCGCCTCGACGGATCTGGCCTGTGCCTCCGCCTTTACGATCCCGGAGGTTTTCCGGTGAAGCTTTGCGGCGGCGGTATTCCCGCGGCGCACGATCACGGCTCTTACATAAAGGCTGTAAACGGCATCACCGAGAAAGGCAAAGGTCAGGGGAGAGTATGTCCTGGCATAGTCGATCCCCCCGGAGCCGGAAAGCTCCTCCGGTCCCGTTATGCTCTCTCCCACTTCACGCCCTCTCTGGTATCCTTCAGCACGATCCCCTTTTGAAGCAGTTCGTCACGGATCTGATCCGCCCTTGCAAAATCCTTATTCTTTCTTGCCTCCTGACGCTCCCCGATGAGCTTCTCGATCTCCTCGTCAAGGGTCTCCTCCTTTGTTTCCGTGATCAGTCCCATGACATCACAGAGCACGGTGACCGCATCCTTAAGCGCACCTGCGTATGCCGCGGAGCAGCCGCCCGAGGTAGACGTATTCGCAAGCTTTACGATCTCAAAAATAACGGAGATCCCGTCCGCCGTATTCAGATCCTGATCCATGACCTCGTTAAACCTCTCCTTCAGGCGGTCAAGCTCCGTCAGATTCTGCTCCTCCTGCCCGGTAAGGTCCTTTCCGGATGCGTTCTTCATCTTGAATGCCAGATCCGCCACAGCGGTTTTGATCCGGGT
>CACZNS010000299.1 GCA_902782575.1 uncultured Lachnospiraceae bacterium | reverse complement strand
GCTCTTGCGGCAAGGATCCAGAACTCCTTCCTGCCACATGAGGATCCTCATGTGGCAGGAAGGAGTTCTGGATCCTTGCCGCAAGAGCAAGCTCCCGGTCGATCCTCTCCTTCGCCTCCCTGATCAGCTTTTTTAACCAGTCCACGGTAAAGTTTATGCCGTCGGACAATTCATCAAATTCAGCGGAATCCCTGTAATCGGCCCTTTCTTCAAGATTTCCACCGGTAATGCGGCCGAGAGAGGCGCTCAGGCTGTAAACTCCGGCTATCACATGCCTTTTCATAAGGCGGTTGATGAGGAAAAAGAGGATCAGGAAGACAACGGCGTAGATCATAAGCAGCGCTGCCATTGCCGCATTCCAGGTCTCCCAGGCCTCCGAAAAGGGATAAACCGCAAGGACATAGTCCCCTGCGATTTCCATCACGCTGACATAGGCGGTGACTCCGAATACATCCGCTTTGACCGGCTTTTCCTCTTCCAACGCTTTCTTTATCTTATCGGGCAAGGGAAAGGCCTGGCCGGTATAAATATCCTTCGGACTGCTGACGATCTTACCCTCTTGATCTAACCGGAGGTAATATCCTGTCGTTCCGATTTCCTCGTGTTTGATCTGGTTGGAATTGAGGTTCCCGATCTCGGCCCGGGTTTCTTCCCCGGTCTGTCCCGCCAGAGCGAAGCCGCCGTATGCCGTCATGGGGACGCCCATATATTTCATCATGATCCCGTTTATGGGACTTATGGCCGCATCCTGTGCATGATTTTTCGTTTCCCCGTCAAGAAGACACAGGAATTCAGCCGTTTGGGGATCGGAATGCATATCAAAGCCCAGATTATCCGATAAGGTTGAGGCGATGATGTGTCCGTCCGGATCCACGATATTTACCTCACTGACCGGATCTATATCCAAAAAGCTTTTTATATCACTCATATATTCCCGGCTGTTCAAATATTCCGTTCCCTTTTCCTCTAGAATGTTCTCCGTATATTCCGCCACCTGTTCCGTGATATATAAAAAATTATCATTGTTCTTGTAAATCGCGTCGTTTTTTAGACCCTCCAGACCTTTGCGCATAAAAATATCTGTTCTTTTTTCGGCATACAGGCAGACCGATATCACCGTAAGGGCCATCAGGAAAAGAAAAAGGCCGGCAAGTGTCATCAGGATCCGTTCGAGAACGATCCGGGATAAATGCTTTTTCTTCATGAAGCACCCCCTTCCGTCTCTTTTCCCTTAAACCGGAAAACAAGGGAGGTGGTATCGTCAAACTGCGGGGCTTCTTTCACAAATTCCGCAATGGCGTCACGGACAGCCGCGTCGATATCCCGGACAGAAGCGTTTATGTCCTGGTTAAGGGCCTTAAGCATTCTGCTTCGCCGGAACATCTCCCCGGCCGGATCATTGGCTTCGGTTACGCCGTCGGTATAGAGATACAGGATATCCCCGGGCTTCAGTTCGAAGGAGCCTGCTTCAAATTTTGCCTTCTTTCTGGCAGCCACCGGTGGACAGTGTACGTCCTCTTCCACGGTAAACTGTCCGCCTGCCCTGCAGATGGCCGGATACTCATGTCCCGCATCCACATACTCCAGATATCCTGTGGCCAGGTCGATGATCCCGAGCCATACCGTGACAAAAAGCCCTGCGTCGTTTTCCTTCATAAGCTCCAGATTGACTTCCCTCACGGCTTCCGCCGGGTCCGTTCCGTGTTTTAGGACACTGTTTCGAATCTTATCCTTCGCCATGACCATAAATAAGGCTGCAGGAAGGCCTTTCCCCGAAACATCCGCCATGACAAGGACCAGATGGTCATCATCCGTAAGGAAATAATCATAGAAATCCCCCCCCACTTCCCTGGCGGGGACCATCGAGGCAAATAAGTCAAATTCGTTTCTGTCCGGAAATGCTGGGAATTCATGAGGCAGGAAGGATATCTGGATCTTCGAGGCCAGCGCAAGCTCCGCGTCTATCCTTCCCTCCGCTTCCCTGATAAGCTCCTTAAGGTGGTCTACCGTAGAATTAATGCCATCAGACAACCCGTCAAATTCGATAGAATTCCGAAAATCCGCTTTTGTCTCCAGGTTTCCCGCGGTGATCCGGCCCAGGGAATCATTTATGCTATATACTCCCCGCACCACTTCTTCGGAGATCAGAAACCGGATCAGAAGAAAAAGGATCGTAAAGACTGCCGCACAGATGACAAGGAGGATCAGGAGCAGAAAATTCCAGGCTTCCCGGGCCTCCGAAACCGGATAGACCGCCGCGAGATAGGCATCGTCGATCCTGATCACCCCGACATAGGAGTTCGCCCCATAGACCTTTTCTTTTACGACCCTGCCGCTTAAAGCCAGCTCACTTATCCCGTGGGAGAGCCGCAATGCCCCTTTTGCGTCAAGATGATCCGGTTTTCCCAGGATCTCTCCTTGATCATTGAAATAAAGATAATACCCCGTTCTCCCTAAAGTGTCGTTCCGGATCTGGGTTTCATAGTAGAAGTCTTGTTGTTCCCTGGTTTTCTCCCGGTCATCTCCATACAGAAGGATCCCGCCATATTCCGGAAGCAGCCCCCCGTAATAGATCATCATTTTCCCATCGAGGGCTCTGGGCCTTAAATCCTGTACGATCACCTCCGTTTTCCCTTCCAGGATCGTTAAGAATTCCGCGGACTGCTCTCCGGACCGCATATCATAGCCGATATTCTCCTTATCGGAGGATGCGATGATGATGCCCTCCGGATCCACCACATTCACTTCCGTTATATCATCCTTGGCGGGAAGGTTAACGATGTCTTTCATCAGATATTCCAGGCCAAACTCTGTGATGATCCGGTCATAATCTTTCGCTGACTGAGACGTATTCGCTTCATAATTCATGATGATCCTGCTGGAAGTATCCTTCCACAGATCCTTAAGGCCGGATCTGACGAAGTCTTCTGCTTTTACGCCCGCATAATAATATGCGAGCATGACAGTAACGGCCACCATGCCTGAAAATACAGCAATGATGGTCGTCAATGTACGGCCTGTTACGATTCTGGACAGATGCTTCTTCTTCACGCGGGATCAATCCTCGATATCCAGTATCTTATCGAAGCCGGTTTCCTTAAAGATATCCATCACATCCTCATTGGCGTTCCGTATCACCATATCCCCCTGATCGTCCATGATCTTCTGTGCATTCAGCATCACTCTGAGGCCGGCGGAGGATGTATAGATGAGCTCCTTTAAGTCAAGTATCAGCTCTTCTACCCCCGTAAGCTCCCCCAGCTCTTCTTCGAACTGCAGCGAGGTGACCGCATCCAGCTTTCCTTCTATATATACGGTAAGCCTTTTTCCATCCTGTTCCTTTTTGACTGTCATTTCCGCTTTCCCCCATTCGTTTCGATTTCCCTGCACTTCTTTAACAGCCGCTCCACACGCTTTGCTGCCGTCTTCGGCTCGATCCCCAGGATCTCTCCTATCTTCGAATAATCCATATCCAGCTTGAACCGCATGGATAAGAGCTCCCTTTCCTCCGGCGAAAGCTTCTGAAAGATTTGATAGATCCGCCTTTCGGTATCGTCATTGAGGCTTTCCAGCTCCCGGTCCTCTTCTCCGATATCGAAGGTCCCGTCAAAGGAGATGATCTTTCCCTTCCGGGACTTTCGGATGTGGTCTACCATGCAGTTTCGGGCAATGGTACACAGCCAGGTGAGATCGGAAGCCTTCGCGGTATCATTCCTGTCATAGGCTGCCATGGCCTTAAGGAAGGTGTCTTCCGTGATATCCTCCGCGTCCTCTCTGTGCAGAAGACGCATGTACACAAAGTTAAAAACCCTGTCATAATACTTCTCATAAAAGTCCTCAAAGGAAAGGCGCTCATTATGAGATCTGCCTGACTGCAAGTTCATAAAACATCCCTTTCTGTTCCTTACGCTCCTGACAGTTCCTTAAGAGCCGGAGTGGGTCATATGTTCCGTATCAGCCTCTGATAATGCCCCTCCGCCCTGGAAAGCTCTTCATGGGTTCCCCGCTGTACAATCCTGCCCTGCTCCATGACGATGATCTCGTCGCAGTCTCTGATTGCGGAAAGCCGGTGTGCCACGATAATGCAGGTACAGCCCCTCTTTTTGATATTATCTATGATCTTCTTCTCAACGATGGGATCCAGAGCGCTGGTGGCCTCATCCATCACAAGGATGGAGGGATTCTGTACCAGGGCCCTTGCGATCTCCAGTCTCTGCCGCTGCCCGCCGGAAAGGTTTGAGCCTCCTTCGGTTAACATAAAGTCATACGCACCGGGCTTGCTGTTGATCACCTCGTGGATGCAGGCGTCCTTGGCGGCCCTTATCATATCCTCATCATCGATGTATTTATTCCACATGGTCAGGTTGTCCCTGACCGTTCCGGAAAAAAGCGTGATGCTCTGGCTTACCGTGGCCACACTGGAGGATATGACCTCCGGCAGCAGCTTTTTCAACGGTATGCCGTCCAGCCTGACTTCCCCGCCCCAGGGTGCGTAGAGCCCGGAGCAGATCCTGGAGACCGTGGACTTTCCGCTTCCGGAAGCACCGACAAAGGCAATGGAACTTCCCGCAGGCAGGGTAAAGGAAAAATCCTTCACAAGGGGATCCTCCAAAATGCTGTAGCCGAAGGAGATGTTGTCCAGCTCTACCCTTCCGTCAAGCTTCCCCCTTAATTCCGAAAATTCCGTTTCCACATACCGCTCATCCTCCTTATACCGAAGGATGTCATCCACACGGCTCATATCGGCCTTCGCCGTCTGAATGCTCATCATGAAGCCGGAAAGGGCATTCACCGGCGCGACGAAGGAGCCCTGCAGGCCGGTATAGCCTATGAGCATACCCGCGGTCATGTTTCCCTTTATGATCTGCAGCCCTCCGATGATAAGGGTCAGTATCGTAAGGAGCTGTCCCGACACCTCCGGGATGGCATTGATGAGCTGCTGCCTTGCCCCCATCTTCTCCCGGATGATGATGCTTTTTGCATAGTTTCCCAGGAGCCTTCCGATAAAAGCGTTCTCTGTTCCGGAAGCCTTAAGGGTCCCTGTGATGGACAGTCCGGAGAAAAGATTCCCCGTTAGGCTTCCCATCTCCTGCCGGGACTTTGAGCTGAGATCCGAAATGCTCTTTGACATCAGGCTCATGGAGGAAAGCTCAAAGGCGATCACGGCGATGCTGATCAGCGTAAGGAGCGGTGAATACACCAGCAGGAGGATCAGGTAAAAGACCGCGATAAAGCAGTTGAGCACCGTTTCCGCCAGCTCCCCTGCCAGAAACAGATTCACGTTGTTGTTATTCGTCACTCTCTGTGCCAGGTCCCCGGCGTAGCGCTGTTCAAAAAAGCTCATGGGAAGTCTCAGCATATGTGAAAGCATCCCGTGGGAGCTGATGAGAGTCAGTTTCTTCTGAAACCGGAGCAGCAGTCTCCCCCTGTACCAGGTCAGAAACGCCTGCAGGATCAGTGTCCCGAGCATCACCGCGATCAGAGCCGTCATCCACTCATCATTCCCGCCGAGGAGGATGTCGTCGATAAACACCCGGGTGAAGGTGGGAGTCAGAAGCCCCGGGATCACCAGGAACAGACCCGTTATGATCAATGCCGTAAACGCCCCGATCTGTCCCTTGAGCCGGTCCGAGACAAAGGAGAGCAGCGTGTTCTCTTTCCTGGATCGTTCAAACCCCTCCAGGGGCCTGAAGGTCATGACGATGCCGGTAAAGCAGTCGTCGATATCCTCTGCGGTGAGCTTCCGCCTTCCCATGGCAGGATCGTTGATATAGCAATACTTTCCCCTCCGTCCTTCCCATACGACGAAATGATTGAAGTTCCAGTGGATGATGGCAGGTACCGGCATTTCGAAAAGGCCGTTCAGATCCTTCCGGTAGCCATGGGTCTCCATGCCGAACTTTTTCGCGGCAAGCATGATGTTCATGGCATTGCAGCCGTCCCGGGATACCCCGGTCTCTATCCGCATCTGCTCCAGAGGCATATATTTGCCGAAGTAGCCCATTATCATCGCAAGGGAAGCAGCACCGCACTCCGTGGCTTCCATCTGAAAAACGGTAGGGGTTTTGGCGTAGTGCTTGCTCATTTCTTACTGTTCTCTCTGTGCACCGTAAGCTTTTCCTTCAGGAGCGGCAGCAGCATGGTGATCGGAGCCTTTTCCTCTGTGACCACATCGACGCTGACCATGGTTCCGGGGGCCAGGGTAACCTCCGCCCCTTTTTTGCCGGACCACTTATAGCCGCTGGCGGTAGCGGGATCCTCCTCCAGCTCCACCGTCACCATGACCACGGGACCGCTGCCCGTGAAGGCCTGTACCAGGGAGCTGTCTCCCAGGCGGTTCTTTACGTCCTCCATGGAGGTCACATAGTCCGCCACCTCAATGACCGTACCGTCTATATGCCCTGTCTCCTGCCGGTTTATCGTGGAGGGGTATACCATGGCTTCCATGCCTTTCCCGATCTTCTTCCCTTCCGGGAGGGGCACGTAGCAGATCACAACGTTTTCACTCTTTACGGAGCCGTTGAGCTCCGGGATCTCCTCTCCGTCAGCCTTTGCGTCCCCCGCCGAAAGCTCAAAGAGCCTCTCTGTCTGTGAAAGGGTGCAGACCGGACTACCGCTCTGCACGGCACTGCCGATCACGATGTCCATCGCCACCACATAGCCCGGGATGCCGGAGCGGATCTCCGAATTCTCAAGCTCCTTCCTTGCATCCCCGAGCTGACTGTCGAGACTTTCCAGGACGGCGGCCTTTGTGCCTTCAAATTTTGTCCGCAGCGTATCATACCGGCCAGAGAGGTTCATTTCCTCCGCCGACACCTGGACCTGGAGCTGGGATACCGTATCCTCCAGGCTTCTCAGTCTCGAAAGCTCCGTATTGTAATCCTGGAGCGAAACATTGTAGTTTTCGTTCAGCCGGCTCAAAAAGGGCTGCTTCGCAAGATGGAGCTGCTCCCCGGTGGTGCTGCCCGCGTTCATCGCAGCGTAGTACATGTTTCTGGCGACCTTCATGCCGGCAAGGGAGGCATTGGTTTTGGCCTGCTGATCCTTCAGCTGGCGGCGCATCATGTCAAGCATCAGCTCATCACTGGTGAGGTTGGCGCTTACGGTCAGGAACTGAGCCCTGATATCCAGCAGATCCTTATTATCGGCCGTGGCCGGCTCCCCGCCGGATTCCGGGGTGACCTTTATAAGAGCGGCGCGCCTTTCTTCCAGCTTATCTATTTTTGATTGGATGCTTTGGGTATCGAAACGGGCCAGTACGGTATTCTTCGAAACCGTTTCGCCCTTTGATACCAGGATCTCTTTAACGGTACCGGGATTCTGCGCGTAAATGGTCTGTATACCGCCTTTGCTGATGAAAATGCCGTTTGACTGGACGTTAATGGGAAGACGTGCAAAAACAGACCATAGAAGCGCTGCAATGAGTACTATCCCCCCACCTGCAGCACCGATCCAGAACATTGGAGATGTGATCTCTATCATCTTGTCAAGCTGCTCCGGACTTGAAAGCTTTTCAAGCGAAGACTTTCTGTACAGATCACTCATAAATGAGAAAATTTCCTTCTATCAGATACAATCCTGAAATAGCTTCTATTGACGGAAATCGGGATTTCATGGGAACACCCCTCCTTCCGTAAAAGGAATTTCAAAAAATTTAATACTGTTTATACAGTCTTTAAAATTTTATCATAGATCAATAAATTCCACAATAAAAACGAAAAGCGTTCCCGGGTCAAGACAGTCAAAAAAAGGATGCAGCGGTAAAGCTTTTCCTTACCGCTGCACCCTCTCCTCCTTCGGAAGTCCTCAGGTTTTCCCCGGCGTCCCGATGTCAGCCGGTCATTTTCTTATGAAGAGAACTGGATCTCCACCAGCTCGTTGTTCTTAAATACCAGAGTAATGGGAAGCCCGCTCTTTCCGCTTAAGAAATCTTTGATCAGATCCATGCTGTCAAAGAAGGAGGTCTCCTTCGTCTCATCCTGGATCTGGACGCACTTGCAGGAGTCCGCCACATTGATCACGTAGGTCTGCTTCGGATAGGTCGGGGACGGGCTGTTCACAAACTCAGAGAGAGCCGTCGTGATCGTCATGGTCTTTCCGTCCGCGGAAAGCTCCCCGGTGTACTCATCGTCCGTTACATACTCTCCGTCCGCGATAGCGGTACCTTCTCCGGCATCCCCTTCACTGTCGGATGTCTTCGCTTCCGCCGCCGACGCCTCGGCCGTTTCAGAGTCCGCTGCTTCCGTATCGTTTCCATCGGGAGCTTCCGCTTCCTCATCATAGTCTTCGACTATTTCTTCATCCTCGTAGGCTTCATCTTCCATTTCTTCATCTTCGATGTATTCGTCATCATAATACTCCTCAAGCGGCTCCATATCCTCCGGAGCGGCAGCCTTTCCGCAGCCTGCCAGCAGACTTACACAGAGCGTTCCCGCAAACATGATTGCCATTAATCTTCTGATCGTTTTGTTCATTTTTCTTCTCCTTTTTTCTGTTTTGATTGTTGATTATATCATGAAGGTTCCTTCACCTTTATGATCCCTGCTGTTTATTTCCCTGCAATTTGATCTTACTTTTCTCCTGTCATCCGGCCTTCTGTTATTTACACGTATGAGAATCCAAAATACGACAGGATCCAAAAAATTTACAAAGAAAGGTGAGGCACTCATTATGAGATCTGCCTGACTGCAAGTTCATAGAACATCCCTTTCTGCTCCATAAGCTCCCGGTAGCTGCCGGATTCCTTTATACGTCCCCTGTCCATTACGATGATCCTGTCGCAGTTCATTACGGTGGAAAGCCTGTGGGCTATGACGATCTTTGTGGCGTTCAGTCTTTCCAGGGTATCCACCACCTGCGCCTGGGTGGCGTTATCCAGCGCGCTGGTCGCCTCGTCCAGAAAGATCACCTTTGGCTTCCCCACTATGGCCCGGGCTATGAGGATCCTCTGCCGCTGGCCTCCCGAGATGGTGCCGGCCTCTTCCGAGACCACTGTATGAAGCCCCATGGGCATGCCCTTGATATCCTCCGCAAGCCCCACGTCCTTTACCGTCTCATCCACCCGCTCCATCTTCACTCCCGGAGCCGTTATGGTGATATTCTCGTAAATGCTTCCCGAGATCAGTCCTCCGTCCTGCAGTACGACTCCGAATTTCTTCCGGAGCTCTCTCTTGTCCAGACCGTCCATATCCTGATTGTCGTAGTAGATCTTTCCGAGCCGGGGCTTTTCAAAGCCCAGCAGAAGCTTTAAGAGTGTGGACTTTCCACAGCCCGAGGAGCCCACGATGCCGACATACTCGCCGGGTTCCACATGAAGGCTGAAATCCTTCAGGACCGGCTCCTGATCCTTATCGTAGCCGAAGGTCACGGAGTTGATCTCGATCTCGCCCTCGATCTCTCCGGGCATTCCCGCATCCTCCGGGTTTTCCGGCAGAGCCTCAAGGATCGGCTTTACCTCCTCCAGGGCCGGCTTTATCTGATTCACGGTCAGAAAATCCTGAGCCAGGGTGAATATCGCCGAGGAAAAGGAGCCGAAGGCGGCGGTAAAGGCCGCAAACGCACCGACGGAAAGATCGATGTTCTTTCGTATCATTATGTAGTAAAAAACAAGAGAAAACAGGATCTGGACCCCCGCGATCAGGGCCGAAGTGATATAGGTCAGATTTTCCTTTGTTTCATTAAGCTGCCGGGAATCCACGAGCTTTTCGATATAGCGCTGCAGAGCCCTCTCCTCCGCTCCGGCCATCCGAAGCTTTGAGATACCTCTTATGGTCTGAAACAGCTGTGACTGTGAGTCGGCGTCCAGCCGGATCAGCTCCTTCTCATATTTTATCTGATGCAATCCGATGGCCGTGATCAAAGCGACCACGATCAGGAGCATGATAAGAGCCGCGACGGACATATCCTTCGAATATTTGAACATCTGGAAAAGATACAGGAGAGAAAAGACGAAGGATAATGCAGCCGTCACCGCTCCATTTCCCAGAGCCGCGAACACACTCGTGATCTGCATGGACCTGAGTCCCAGACCCGCAGCGTCATAATCCCGGTAAAAGCTCTCCGGAAGGTTAAAGAGCCTGTCAAATACCGCGGACTGCACCGCATATTCCATCGTGTTCATGGACCGGAAGGCCGCCAGATTCTTTACGATGGTAAAGGAGATATTGCCGAGACCGCAGGCAAGCAGCAGTACTCCCAGGGTGGTAAGGCCGGCGGCGTTCCCCATGGGTATGAACCTGTCGAATGCCTGCTGATTGATATAGGGGATCAGCATCCCGAACAGGACCCCGAGAAGGGTCATAACCCCCAGCCGCACCAGATCGGAGAGATACACCTTTTTCAACCCGAAGGCGATAAGGTCTTTGATCCCGATGACCTGCTCGGGGAACGGACGGTAGAGCATATACGCATTCGGCATCAGCTCTCCGGCAAGCTTTCCCGTAACCCTTGAATACACGCCGGTCTTCGGGTCGTAGCAGACATATCTGTAGGGTCCCCCGGGGATCAGCGCCACGGGGTTTTTCTTTTCACCCGCAAAGGCAAGAAACGCTCCGCAGTCCTTCCTGTACCATTTCCCCTCCAGTACGATCTCCCTGACCACGAAATGGGACACTCTTGCGATGTCGTTTATATCGAACCGGTGGCCGCTGCTTTCTTCT
>CACZNS010000298.1 GCA_902782575.1 uncultured Lachnospiraceae bacterium | reverse complement strand
ATCTCCGCGAACTCGGTCTCGAGCTCGCTGGCTTTGATGCCGTCTTCATCGGAGAAGGCCTCCTTTGCGTAGATCGCGTCTTTTTCCTTCATCACCTCATAGAGATGCTCGTTTCCCATGATGACGGTATCAAGCACGGTGAAGGAATCATATTTGAAATGATCCTGCTCCAGCACAGAGATCCGCTGTCCCGGCGTTACGGAGATATCTCCGTTGGTGGTCTCAAGCTGGCCGCTTAAGATCTTAAGAAACGTGGACTTCCCGGCTCCGTTCGCTCCGATCAGCCCGTAGCAGTTGCCCTCGGTGAATTTGATATTGACATCCTCGAATAAGGCCTTCTTTCCCACTCGATAGGTAACATTGTTCGCTGCGATCATTTCATCTTCTCCTTATATTTGCTTCTTTTTCTCCCATTTCCGTTGGATACGGGATATTTCCGGACAGTACCTTATCTTACACGAAAGCCCTTTCCTTTTCAATAAGAAAAAAGTCCGCAGACTCTTTCAGGCCGCGGACCTTTCTTTACTCTTATGAAATACCGGCTTATGCCGCCTTCGGTTTCGAAAGCTTTTTTTCAAGCCGGAACGCCATCGGATATACTCCGATCGTCAGGAATGACACCAAAGCATACCGCAGGGCTCTGACGAGAAAGGAGGCCATGGTGACAGATTCCAGAAAGTCCTTTGAAAACGGCAGCTTCAACAGGGTATTCAGGATCAGATATGCCAGAACTCCGCACAGAACCCTTACCACACAGACAAGGGGTTTCCGGGTAACTTCAAAATGGACATATTTTTCTTCAAAAAGCACCGACAGGAAGAAGCCTCCCTGTATGCCCAGAGCGGTGAAATAATCTGTCGTTCTGCAATAGAAGATCCCCAGAGCCGAAAGGAGGAAGATGACCAGAAACAGGATCCATTTCCGCTTCACCATCCGCTGCAGCCGTGTCATCACCACCAGGATCAGACCGCCCATGACCCAGCCCACAAAAACATCCGTGGGATAATGTACACCCAGCATAACACGGGAAAAACCCACAAGAAGCGGCACAATGATCGCAATGGCCGTCAGTACCTTTGTTTTTTTATACATTGCAAGGGAACCGTACACTGTCACGGAATTCATGGAATGTCCGCTGGGGAAGGAAAAGCCCTGTGCGGTTATATCGTAGATATCGGCACCGGACTTGACCGGCTTCAGGCACTTGATCTGCGGATGATCAAAATAGGGTCTTCGCCGAAGCGCGATATTTTTCAGCATCGGGTTGCAGACCAGGGCCGTTACGATATTAACCCCCACATACTTGCCGAATTCCTTATCGTAGCACCAGTAGACAAAGCCCAAAACCCCGACGAGAACCGCTTCTTCTCCTAAATGTGTGGCTGCTATCGCAAGCATGGTGCCGGCCGTACCGGCATAACGCTGAAGCCATATCATGAGAGCCGGTTCAAAATTCAGATAAAACGTATTACCAGTGATCATTTCTTATGGATCCTTTCTGTGAAGTTATATTTTATTATTTTATATAATTCCTTAATAAGCAACGTTTTTCCAGTCTCCGCAGATACCGAACCTCCGGAAACCGATCCGTCAGTTAACGTAACAAAAAAATTTTCATTTCATCAAATCACGCCTGCTCTGTCCGATCTTTTGGAATTACCGTTTATGTCAACTTTTTCCGAAAAGAAATTTAAAAATAGTAAAGACAAACCGTATTTTTCATGCTATACTACATCTTGAGATTTTTGAATGGGGAGGACACAAAATCATGATTTACACCTGTCTGAATCCGGATTGCCGTTTTATGTTTGATCTGCCCGGCCATGTCGAGAACTGCCCGGACTGCGGTTCTGATCAGCTCCGTCCCGCCACCCGTGCAGAGAGAGAGGAGTTTGACCGTTTTCAGGAAGAGCTGAAGCTCGAAGAGCAGGAAAAAAAGGAAAATCCGGATTCCGCAACACATATTGCCTGATCTGCAGGTATTATCGGATTTCAAAAAGCCCGGTGCCGAACGGTTCCGGACTTTTTTATTTCTGCCCGGCTCAGATCGTGATCAGTTCCGACCTCTCATTTCTCTTTGCGATGGTCACCGGAAAGTCCGAAAACCGGTATTGTGTATCCGCCATCGTGATCTCCATTCTCACCGTTTCATAAGCCAATTCCGCCAGATTATTTTCCCGGCTCAGATGCCCCAGGATGATATGCTTCAGTTTATCATGCAGAAGCTTTGCCAGAAGCCGGCCGCAGTTCTCATTGGAAAGATGGCCTTTATCGCTCAGGATACGCTTCTTCAGGCGGTAAGGATACGGACCGACCTGAAGCATATTGACATCGTGGTTTGCCTCCAGCATCAACGCGTCACAGCCGGACAGGCAGTCCACCGTATAATCATCGAATTTGCCGAGATCCGTCATAACGGCTGCGGAGCTTCCCCCGTTGTCGAAACGGTATGCCACCGGATCGGCTGCGTCATGGGATACACGGATAGGACGGATACGGAAATCACCCAGCGTAAAGGGCTGATCCGCATTGATCTCGTGATACAGATAATCGGGAATATCCTTGAATTTCGGCATCCGGCGGATCGCGCCGATGGTGCCCTGCGTGGCATAGATGGGAATACCGTACCGCCTGGATACCACTCCGAGGCCGCCGATGTGATCACTGTGTTCATGGGTGATCAGAATCCCCGACATATCCGCCGTTTTCAGTCCGATATCGTTCAGGCCGGCCTCCATGCGCTTGCCGGATATCCCAACGTCTACACAGAGATGTGTGTGATCATCTCCGATATAAGTACAGTTTCCCGAGCTTCCGCTCGCCAGATTACAGAATCGCATCGTTCTTCAGCGTCCGCGGGACCGGAAATCCCGACAGGCTGTGTTCCTTTCCTGATGATATGTACTTCATATCTGTTTCTTAATAAGAAACAGATGGATCATATCCGTTCTCTTCCGAAACCGCGCAGATAAAAAACCGTCATATGAAGTATACATAAAATTCGTGTTTTATGATACATCATATGGCGGTCGAATGCAAGTAACTATACTATATTTAGCGAATTTATTGATTCAGCTCAAACTTCTTCTCCCATGGGGGAGAGGAGATCCTAAACGCCGGATCCTCAATTTGACCAGTAAATATCCAGAATGTCACCCGGGCGGAGCCTTTCCGAATATCCGGCCTTGGTACCGTTCAGCTTCGTAACGACCATCTTTCCCTTCGGTGACGATAGATCAAAATCGATCTTGGAGAATACATCCACATAGATATAATCCTTCTTTCCCGTCAAGACCACATCGGAACCGTTAACCCGAACCGTCAGCTCCACGGTGCCGTCCGGCATCTGCTTCCTGAGTTCATCCCAGGTACGCTCTTCAATGACCTCCTTCGGTCTGGCCATAAGCGGATCGGGTTCCTGAACCGGCTTCGGCTCCGGCTTCACTTCCGGCTCCGGCTTTACTTCCGGCTCCGGCTTTACTTCCGGCT
>CACZNS010000297.1 GCA_902782575.1 uncultured Lachnospiraceae bacterium | reverse complement strand
GCTTCACTTCCGGTTCCGGCTTTACTTCCGGTTCCGGCTTTACTTCCGGCTCCGGCTTTACTTCCGGCTCCGGCTTTACTTCCGGTTCCGGCTTTACTTCCGGTTGAGGATCCGCTGCAGCTGAAGCCTCTTCTGTATCCGCCTCCGGCTTTAACCGGGCTTCCGGACTTCCTTCCTCCTGACCGCCCGCTGCTCCTTCCGCATTCCGAGGCTCCTCCCCGGCCTGAGGCACCGCACTTTCCGCATTCTGAGGCTCCTCCCCGGCTTGAGGCACCGCGCTCTCCGCATCCGCTTCGGGCTGCTCCTCCGAAGGCTTCTCTTCCGGCTTTTCTTCCTCCTTATCCGGCATCAGCTCTTCCTGATGGATCTCCAGCTCCACAGAGAAGTTTTCATAGATCGGCATATCGGAGTAGGCCGCTTCGTGGTTTACATAAATTTCAGAGTCGCTTTCCTTCTGCACATCCAGAAACTCCAGCAGCTGCGAAACCGTGTAGTAATCACGCATGATGATCTCATCGCCGTTCTGTATCTCATAGTAACCGCTCTGAAGCGTCCCGTTCACTTCTGCGAACTTCGGCACGATAACCAGCTTATCGTTTACATAAATCTTGATCGAGTCGGTATATTCCGGCAGGCTGTTGATCGGAACCACTGCCGGATCTCCCGCCGTGGACGGCACCACACGGATACTGTCTCCTGCCTTGATCTTTGCATTGATCGGAGCAGGCTCCCCGTTCAGCGTGATAACCGCCCCCTCCCCGATCACACCGCGGACAACTCTCTTATTCCCGTTGATCGTATAAGCAACCTCGGCCCCTCGCTTCGGAAAAAGATCGGCATTGGAAAAACCGGCTCCCATCGAGGCATCTACGATCTGCAGATGAGAATTGTCGTAAAGCTTGATCTGCATATCATTAAAGGTCACAAATATGAAATTATTCGTCTGATTATAGAAATTCAGGCAGATACCGATCGGTGTAACGAGAAGAGAATCCTTGCGGATCTTATTATCCTTAAAATCGATATCCTTCAGAACCTCCTCACCGCGTACCGCCACTCTTTCAGCCGCAATGCCCATCTCCTCGGCCAGGCATCTGGCAAAGCTGGGTACCTTGCCGCCTCCTCCCACAAGGAAGATCGCGCTCACCGGCTTTCCTCCGTTCAGACGCTTGATCTGATCAGATACCTCTCTGGTGATCGTCTTTACGGTCGGAAGCAGCTTCTCCTCCACCTCCTCCGGCGTCGTCTTTTGCCTGATCCCCATGATATCGGTGAATTCGATGGGACCGCCTCCGAGGATGCCAAGCTTGATATTTTCAGCCTCGGAAAAATCCGCCAGAAATTCCTTCGCCACCACCTCGGTAAGCTCGTCTCCCGCACTGGGGATCATGCCGTATGCTACGATGGTTCCGTCCCGTGTAATGGAAATATCGCTCGTACCGGCACCCACATCCACAAGGGCCAGATTCAGCATCCGGTAGGATTTAGGGATCGCCACCTCCATTGCGGCGATCGGCTCCAGCGTCAGATCCGCCACATTCAGGCCGGCCATTCCGACCGCTTTATAAAGTCCGTCCACAACCTCATCCGGAAGGAAAGTGGCTATCACATCCGCTCCGATCTCCGCTCCCCTGTGGCTCAGCAGATCCATCATCGGATATTTATTAAGGTAATAACGCTCAACCGTATATCCTACACGGTAAAAGCGCATATTCAGCGTATTGCTTTTCAGAAACTCATCATAGGCACGCTGTGCCCCGAGTATCTCCAGAGAATAAATATCCTCGGAATCGATATCCTTTTCTTCTTCGAACTTCTGCTCCACATGTACGGTTACCGTCCTTAAGACACGCCCCGCAGCCGCAATACAGACATCATTCAAGGGCTGGCCTATCTTTCTCTGAAGCTCCGCTCTCACCTCCGCAATGGTTTCCGAGACCGCGGCAATATCATGGATCTGTCCGTCAAGCATGGATCGCGTCTCATGCAGCTTGGAATACATTGCCACTACATGGAAATTCTTATTGAACATATATCCGACCGTACCGACAATACTCCGGGTTCCGATATCAAGACCAAACACCAGGGCTCCGGGATACCGTTCTGCTGTCTTGGACGCTGACTTCACCGCCATTTTACGTACTCCTCTGTCGCTTTTGGTTTTATGTTAACTATTGAAATGCAGCCGGTTTGAATTTATGTAAACTTAATTACCTTCTGCATGGAAATTATAGCACATTGTCAGATGGTCTGCATAGCTTTATTTAAGGCGCTTTATCACAAATCAAAGAAAAAGGAAACGACATCCATATCTTGTTAAGATGTCGTTTACCATAACCAATATCTTGTGGATTTTTCCGATGATCTTCCTCTTCCCCGGCAGATAACAGGCGTTTTGTCCTTTGTTAGCGCATCAGAAGCCTTTCGGAAAACTCAAGAGCCTTCTCAACCGTGGTGTCGGAATTATAATGCTCCCATTCTCCCCAGCGGCCCAGGCCGAAAATTTTTCTGTTTCCGGCAGTCTCCAGGATGTAGGAGATCGCTTCCCTCTTTCGGATGCTATTGACCGGATAGGCATACTTGTTTACATAACTCCATCTTTTATCCTTCCGGTCTGCCCGGTTCAGGTTTGTCTCTGTCCAATATCCCTTTGAACCCGCACAGAAGTTGCAGCGGTAAAGGGCCCGGTGGTACTCCAGCTTCTCATCCGGGAAATAGGTCCAGTGAGCATCCGTTCCCGGATCTTCGTCAAAATATTTGATCACGACCGAGGTATATTTCAGATCCAGGATGCAGTCATTGAACCTCTCGTCCACCCCGTTCAGCGTTTCAAAGCACCGCCACGGGATCGTGTTGATTATGATATTGGCCCTGTACTGCCCGTTCACGATCCGGCGCCCGAAATCCAGCTCGTTCACATCCACGCCGTACTCTATATGGCCCTTAAGCTTTTCCGCCATCCTGAGCCAGAGCTCTCCATAGCCGTATTTCTTCGGATAATAAAATTCGGCATGTCCCGGAAGGCTTCCAAAATACTGCTTCCTGCTCAGACAGCTTCGCAGGGTATCCTCAAAGGATACGTTCGGCAGCTTCTCCAGCCAGTAGGTTCCGAGCTTATTCAGGTTCATCGACCACATCTTGGAATTGTAGGGGATCATATAATCCGCAGCGATCTTCTCTCCCAGCTTCCAGGGGATCCAATCGCTGAACTTTTCCGGCTTTGGTTCGCCGGTATTACACCCCGCCTTCGCGATCGCCAGCAGATGCGCGATCTGCTCCTCCTCCGGCAGCTGCCAGATGCTCGACTCCATCGGATAGTCGATCACATATTTTCCCAGATCGATCCTGGAGATCCGCGTAAAGCTGGACCATTCCTCCCTGGGCATAAAGCGGAACAGGAACTCATTGACCTTCGGTCGCCGCACATCCAGAAAATGTCCGCCGCCGATGTCAAGAGGCTTACCGTCCACCTCAGCGCTTCGGCACAAGCCCCCCGCTTCCTGCTCCTTCTCAAGGATCAGAAAAGAATCCTCCCCCGCATCCATCAGCCGGTTTGCAACAGTAAGCCCGGCAGGCCCTGCCCCGAGTATCAGATATTTCATTGCCTTCCTCTTTTCAAGATAATTTCTTTGAGCTGCAGCCTCGTCTGCCCGATCTCTCCCTCGTTTATGATCGTCTCCGTGCAGGCAGCCCGAAACTCCGCTTCGCTTAACTGGGACGCAAATATCCCGTCGATCTTCTCGTCACTGTAGCCCCGGGATGCTTTCAGCCGTCTGCGGCGTTCCTCTTCGGAAGCGTAGATATACCAGAGCTCATCACAGATCCTGTCATACCCGCACTCGATCAAAAGAGCCGCTTCAATAAACAGATACTCAAAGCGGTTCTGCTCTTTCTCATCGGAAATGATACGCCGGATCTCTCTTTCCACGGCAGGATGAACGATGGCATTCACCTCTTTTCGCAGCGACGGATCCCGGTATATTTTAGTTGACATAACTTTTGCATCGATCCTGCCGTCCGCACTCAGCACATCTTTGCCAAGCAGACCGACGATCCGGTCAAAGCATTCCCGCCCCGGCTCCTGCAGCTCCTTGGCAAGATCATCCGCATAGATGATCCGGCAGGAAACCATTTCCCTGATCAGGGACAGAACCTCACTCTTTCCGGCTCCCACACCTCCGGTAATGCCGACCACCTCAATGCGCATCATAGAAATTCCTCCCGGAGTGGATATCCACTTCAAGCGGTACCGCAAGCTGTGCCGCTCCCATCATCCCGTCCTGCAGGATCGTCTTCACCTGCTCCTCTTCTCCGGGAGCAGTTTCGATCAAAAGCTCGTCATGAACCTGCAGGATAAGCCGTGATCTCAGATTCTGTTTATCAAGCTCCTTCGCGACCCGGATCATTGCGATCTTCATGATATCCGCGGCGGTTCCCTGGATCGGCATGTTCATCGCAACTCTTTCCCCGAAGGACCGCTTCATGAAATTGGAATCCTTAAGCTCCGGAACCGGTCGTCTCCTTCCGAAATAGCTCTCCGCATAGCCGGCCGCTTTCGCGGATTCCACCAGTCCGTCCAGATAGCTCTTCACACCCGGATAAGTCTCAAAATACCGTTGTATATACTCCTGCGCCTCCTGTCTTGTGATGGAAAGCCCCTGACTCAGGCCGAAGGAGCTGATCCCGTAAACAATGCCGAAATTCACCGCCTTCGCGTTTCTTCTCTGCAAAGGCGTGACCTCGTCAAAAGGCACATGAAAAACCTGCGACGCAGTGATCGCATGGATATCACTGTCCTGCCTGTAGGCATCGATCAGCTTTTGATCCCCGGAAAGCGAAGCCAGGATCCTGAGCTCGATCTGGGAATAGTCCGCATCGGTAAAGCTCCACCCCTCTCTCGGGATAAATACTTTTCTGAGTTCTTTTCCTCTCTCGGTACGGATCGGGATATTCTGCAGATTCGGATCGGCCGAGCTGAGCCTGCCCGTGGCCGTTACCGTCTGATGAAAGGTTGAATGGATCCTGCCCGACCCGTCAATATAATCCGCAAGGGAATCGGTATAGGTTCCCTTCAGTTTACTGAGAGCCCTGTATTCCAGGATCTTCGCCACCACCGGATATTCCGGCGCCAGCTTTTCCAGCACATCCGCCGCTGTGGAATAACCGGTCTTTGTCTTCTTCCCTCCCTGAAGTCCCATCTTTTCAAACAGGATCACACCGAGCTGTTTCGGAGAATTAATATTGAACGCCTCTCCGGCCTCTGCGTGGATCTCCTTTTCAAGAGCTTCGATCTCTCCCCCCAGCCGGACGGAATATTCCGAAAGCGCCTCTCTGTCAGCAGCGATGCCCTCTTTCTCCATCTTCGCAAGGATCCTCGTAAGAGGAGCTTCTATCTCTTCAAAAAGCTTCTGCATTCCCTGATCGCAGAGCACAGCGTACTTTTCCGGCCCCTTCCGCAGCGCTTCGCAGGCCGCCTCTTCCGCCGGCTCCGGAGCTTCTCTGTCTGAGATCAGCGGATTGGTAAGATAATCAAGGATCAGCACATCCCGCACTGCCAGAGAATCCGGGATCGGATATAAATGCAGCAGCTTCTTAAAAGCATAGGTATAGCAGACCGTTCCGTTCTCCGCCAGCTTTTCAAGCGTTTCCGCGGCCCGCTCCGGAGCCAGAGACTCTTCCCCTGCTCCGTCATCCGCAGCGGCTCCGGGCATGCCCCCATCCTCCTCGGTAGTTCGTACAATATTTACTCGAACGGCCCTGGCCTCCGAAAGCCCCAGAACCAGACAGGTCTCGTTTCCCGAAAGGCCGCAGCACGGCAGTCCCGCAGCTTCATCCACCGCTTCAAGCCATTCCCTTTCCCCCGATACGGTCCGGATCTCTTTATCCCGCACCGCCTTTCCGGCGAAGGTATCGTCAAACCGCTTCAGAAGGCTTTTGAAATTCAGTCTGACAAAAAAGCCGTAGGCCTCCTCCGTGTACAGCTCCCCCAGGCGGGCTGCTTCAAAATCATAATCCAGCTCAACCTCCGTATCGATCGTTGCAAGCTTCCTGGAGAGCACTGCCATATCAAAATTCTGCTCCAGTGTCTCCCGTATACTCTTTTTGGTGATCTCCGGGATATGCTCCTTCAGGTTTTCGATCGTCCCATACTCCCCGATCAAAGCAGTCGCGGTCTTTTCACCGATCTTCGGCACGCCGGGGATGTTGTCCGAGGAATCCCCCATCAGCGCCTTCAGCTCAATGATCCCGGCGGGAGTCACCTGATATTTCGAAAGCACCTCCGCCGCGTAAAAATCCTCAACCGTCGTTACTCCTTTAGAGGTATGCGGCAGTTTTATCTTAACCGTATCTTCGGTGGCAAGCTGCAGCAGATCACGGTCACCGGACAGGATCACGGCGTTGATCCCCTTTTTCATCGCCCGTCTGGAAAGTGTGCCCAGAATGTCGTCGGCCTCTATTCCCTCCCTGGAAACCGTTACCACACCCATCGCCTTAAGCAGCTCCTTCATTACCGGTATCTGCTCCTTCAGCTCATCCGGCATAGCATGCCTCGTTCCTTTATAGGCTTCATACATTTGATGCCTGAAGGTAGGAGCATGCTCATCAAACGCAACCGTAAGATAGTCCGGCTGCTCCTCATCGATCACCTTCGTCAGGATGTTCAGAAAGCCAAGCAGCGCATTCGTATGGAGGCCTTCCCCGTTTGTGAGCAGCGGAAGTCCGTAAAAAGCGCGGTTCATGATGCTGTGTCCGTCGACCAGTAGTATTTTTTCAGACATAGATAAATCCTTTTGTGTTAACATAATGTAATTTATGTCAATCAAATATCATGATGATCATGCAGGCGGCCAGAACAAAAGCGGCCGTACCCTCTATGATCAGTATTCCGGAACGGATCCGCTCCAGAAGGGCTATATTCTTTTCCGAGTGCTTCAGCTTGCGTCCCAGCTCCTGCTGCAGATCGAGCGTTTCCCCGCTCTCGACTCTCCGGATCCCTTCCCGGAGCAGGAAGTTGATCTCCAGCTCGTCCCGGCAGTCCCTGCAGTTTCGGATATGCAGAAGCATCCGCCGCACTTCCTCGGGGCTCAGATTTCCCTCCAGATATTGCGGGATCAGCTGTTCCACACTTTTACAGTCAATTTCTGTCATGGCATCCATTCTAACGTTAACGAATCTATTCGTTTACTATACCATTATTTCCCGGATTCCACAAATTTTCGAAGGATCAAAAAAAAACACCTTACCGCTTGAATTGACATAAGCGGTAAGGTGTCTGTTCTCTCAGATTAATATCCTTTCTTTCCGTCCACCGGATGGATCAAAGGCCTTCCGGCCGTATAGTCCGCAGGATCTGCGCAGCGGCCTTCGAAGCAGCCGGGCGGAGCATTTCCTTATAAAGGCTCATCAAAATTCTTATTGACCACCAGGATCTTCATCAGCTCTGTTTCGCCTTCGCCTCCGTCTGACCCTTATCCCCTTCACCCCCGGACAGCTTTTTGATCACAAACAGGGTAACGATCATCAGAATGATCCCAATGGGAAGACAGACGAACCATGTCCGGATAAATCCCGACAGGATATACGCCACACAGGATACTCCCGCCGCCAGAAGCGCATACGGAAGCTGTGTGGATACATGGCTGATATGCTTGCACTGGGCACCGGCGCTTGCCATGATCGTCGTATCGGAGATCGGAGAGCAGTGATCACCGCATACAGCACCTGCCATGCAGGCAGAGATCGCGATGATCATCAGCTCATTGTTCAGATCCGCATTAAACACATTTACAACGATAGGGATCAGAATTCCAAAGGTTCCCCAGGAGGTACCGGTCGCAAACGCAAGGAAGGTACCGATCAGAAAGACCAGTGCCGGCAGCATGCTCATCAAAGCCCGGTTATCCGCCACCTGTTCAACGATCCCCGCCACGTATTCCGCTGCTCCGAGAGAATCGGTCATGGACTTCAGAGTCCAGGCAAATGTCAGGATCAGGATCGCAGGAACCATGCTCTTAAACCCTTCCGGGATCGCATTCATGCACTCGTTAAAGCTCAAAACCCGGGTGGCGATGAAAAAGATGACCGTAATGATCAATGCGCTGACCGAACCGTATACCAGCCCTACCGAAGCATCGGAATTGGAGAAGGCGTTTACAAAGCTCTCTCCTTCAAAAAAGCCGCCGGTATAGATCATACCGATCACACAGCAGACAATAAGGGTTATGATCGGGAGCACAAGATGGATCACCCTGCCCTTGCCGGATACCGGCGGATGGGGCTGATCCTCCGCACCCGTAAGACTTGCCGTCAGCTCCTTCTTCCCGTCTTTATTCTCCTGATTCAGCCTGTTGTTCAGCTCCGCAAGCTTCATGGGACCGAAATCGAATTTTGCCAGTGTCAGGGTCAGCATCATCACAATGGTCAGCATTGCGTAAAAATTGTACGGGATCGCACGGATAAACAGGGTCAGTCCGTTTGCACCGTCCACAAAGCCCGTGACGGCAGCCGCCCAGGAGGAGATCGGTGCGATGATACAGACCGGAGCCGCCGTTGCATCGATGAGATACGCCAGCTTTTCTCTCGAGATCTTATGCTTATCCGTCAGAGGCCTCATTACAGAGCCTACCGTAAGACAATTGAAATAATCATCAATGAAGATCAACACGCCGAGCGCGATCGTCGCGAGCTGCGCACCGGTCTTGGTCTTCACATGCTCTACCGACCACCGTCCGAAAGCTGCCGATCCTCCCGCACGGTTCATCAGCATGACCATACTGCCGAGGATGACCAGAAAGATCAGGATGCCGACATTCCAGCCGTCCGAAAGCTGACCGACCATGCCGTCCACAAAAACATGCTCCATAGTGCCGGTAAAGCTGAAGCCGGAATAGAGCAGTCCTCCCACAAGGATTCCGATGAATAAGGAGGAATAAACCTCCTTTGTGATCAGCGCCAGCGCGATGGCAATGATCGGCGGAAGCAGTGCCCAGAAAGAATCAACAAACATATTCTACCCTCCGTTCATATGTCCTGTTAACGTTTTACCACATTAAAGTATAACCATATCCCGCCCGGTGTCAAGAAATGACATCCGGGGATCACAACAGCAAAACTGCCCCCGGAATCATTCCGGGGGCAGCGGTTATCCTGGATTGATCAGACCACTCCCTGAGCCTTCATGGCTTCAGCCACCTTTAAGAACCCGGCGATGTTTGCTCCGGCCACATAGTTTCCCTCCTGACCGTACTTCTTTGCCGCGCTGTCGATGTTTGCGAAGATGTTTTCCATGATTCCCTGAAGCTTGCTGTCCACCTCTTCAAACGTCCAATGCAGACGCTCCGAATTCTGGCTCATCTCCAGAGCAGAAGTAGCCACGCCGCCTGCATTTGCAGCCTTGCCGCCTACAAACAGGACTTTATTCTTCTGGAAATACTCGGTCGCATCGATCGTGGTAGGCATGTTCGCACCCTCGCAGACAGCCGTTACCCCGTTTGCCACCAGTGCCTTTGCATCCTCCAGATCCAGCTCGTTCTGCGTCGCGCAGGGCAGCGCGATATCACATTTGATCGTCCAGACTCCGTGCTCGCCGTTCTTCTTCTCATGATACTCCGCCGAAGACCTTGCAGCTGCATATTCGGAAAGTCTTGCACGCTTTACTTCCTTTACCTCCTTTAAGAGGGCCACATCGATCCCCTCCGGATCATAGATCCAGCCCGTGGAATCCGAGCAGGTAACCGGCTTGGCACCAAGCTGCTGTGCCTTCTGGATCGCGTAGATCGCCACATTGCCGGCTCCGGAAACGGCGATCGTCTTTCCCTTGATATCCATTCCGTTCGCTTTAAGCAGTGCATTGGTCAGATAAAGCAGACCATAGCCGGTAGCTTCGGTCCTCGCGAGAGACCCGCCGTAGGTCAGTCCCTTACCCGTCAGCACACCCTCATAGGTATCGCGGATCCTTTTATACTGTCCGAACAGATAGCCGATCTCTCTGCCGCCTACACCGATATCTCCTGCCGGCACGTCCGTATCCGCTCCGATATGGCGGTACAGCTCTGTCATAAAGCTCTGGCAGAACGCCATCACTTCTCTGTCCGATTTGCCCTTCGGGTCAAAATCAGATCCTCCCTTGCCGCCGCCGATGGGCAGGCCTGTCAGGGAATTCTTGAAGATCTGCTCAAAGCCGAGGAATTTGATGATTCCCAGATTCACGGACGGATGAAAACGAAGTCCTCCCTTATACGGACCGATGGCCGAATTAAACTGCACCCGGAATCCGTTATTTACCTGCACCTGTCCCTTATCGTCCACCCAGGGGATCCTGAAAAGGATCACGCGCTCCGGCGTAACCAGACGCTCCAGCAGAGCTTCCTTCCTGTACTCCTCCTCATTTGCCTCGATCACGACCCTGAGTGAGTCCAGCACCTCTCTGACTGCCTGATGGAATTCCGGCTGTGCGGGATTCTTCTCCACCACATAATTGTAGACCTCGTCAACATACGACATCGCTTTGTCCTCCTAAAACAATATATAAATTTTGACAACAAAAAAGGCATCAAACAAAACGGAAAACCGGAGTTCCCGTTCTCTGACGCCTTTGTCACAAAGATAATACACTAAGACAAAAAGGATTGCAAGCATGAAATCCGTATTTTTCTATTGATTTTTCATCCTACTTATACTAATATAGCTTTTGTTTGAATCAAGAAGGAAGGGACGTGCAGTTCGTACTCAAGGAGGAAAACAATGAAAGCAAATGTAGTTCTGCAGTTTCAGGGACGTGAGAAGTCAGAAGAAGAGATGATCAAGGAAGCACAGCAGGCTTGGAAGGATGCCGGCAGGAAAGTTGCTGACATCAAATCGCTCCGTCTTTACGCAAAGCCCGAAGAAGCGATGGTCTATTATGTGATCAACGATGATTTTGAGGGAAGCTTCGGCATCTGACACTTCATCCGTTCTAGTGTACTGACACGTTCATAATTAAACTAATCACTTGCCTGCATTTCCATCTGTTGCGTCAGAAAATCTTGTCGTAGCCCGCTACGACTTC
>CACZNS010000296.1 GCA_902782575.1 uncultured Lachnospiraceae bacterium | reverse complement strand
TGGAAAACGCCGAGACCCTGACGATCCTGCACAATGCGCTGGAGCAGCATACCGAAGCCTTTTTTACCAGCCTTTCCGGCCGGCAGACGGGGAGCAACATCGTATTTGCCATCAAGGAATTCATCCATCAGAATTATCAGAACGAATCCCTCTCCATCAAGTCGGTCAGCGATCACGTGAAGCGGTCCGCGCCCTATGTCTGCACCTTTTTTAAGGCGGAGACGGGGCTCACGCTCAATCAGTACATCACGGAGTACCGGATCGGACAGGCCAGGGAGATGCTTGCGGACCCCCGCTATAAGATCACGGATGTCGCCTCCCGCGTAGGCTACGCGGATGTGAATTATTTCGGCAAGATCTTTAAGAAGGTGACCGGCAGCTCCCCCTCCGAATACCGCAGCAGCATCGCCTCCGGCCGGCAGACCGCGGACGGGGATGCCCTATGAAAAAGATCTTCCGGGATGCCTCCATCCAGACCAAGCTGATCTGTACCCATCTGCTGCTGATCCTGATCCCGACGATCCTGATCATCTGGCTTTTTTATACCTCCCTCTATGACCTCATCGTAAACGATTCGGTGCGGCAGGCCTTTGCGCTTTCCAGGCAGAGCGCCGCGGCGCTGGAGGCCCAGCTGGGCCCTCTCTCCGCCGTCTCCTCCGCGATCCGCAGCAATACCTTCATCCGTCAGCTCTGCACGGACTCGGTCCCCGAGGAGGATAAGGAGCAGCTGGTGCGCAACAACGCGTTCTTAAATGACCTGAGCTCCGAGCTGGAGGCGGACATCGAGGGAACCATGATCTCCTCGATCCACATCTACACCGACCACGTGCCGGAGGGTCTTTACAACAACTGGCTTCTGGGAGACTTCTTCCTCCCGGAGCTCTCCGCTCACGGCACCTACTGGCACGGGATCATGAATTCCACCGCCAGGGCGGAGCTCTACTGCCCCTCCTTTTATCTTTCGCATACGGAGATCGAAGGCTGCGGCTCCCTTGCCTATATCGAGCGCCTCTATCCGGCCTCGCCTGCCTCCTCCGCCTCGCCCTCCTTCCTGGCGATCTACTTCTCCTCCGATGAGCTGGAGCGGATCCTGAAGCAGGATGCGGGAGACAGCGGGGGAGTTTCCTATATCCTCGGGGAAAGGCAGTCCATCGTGGCAAGCTCCGATCCGGCCCTTGCGGGAGCGTATTTCATGGATTACGATACGGTGCGCGGGGTCTCCACGGCCCGCGACGGCTTTACCACAAGGCGTGTGCTGGGGGAAGAGGTCTACACCGCAAGCTACCGCCTCGGCAATACGGACTGGTATATGGCAAGCGTCATTCCCTCCTCCTTTATCCTGCAGCGCGGACGGAACATCATCCGGAACTTCGCCCTGATCTACCTGCTGACTCTGGCGGTGGCCTTCCTGATCTCCTGGTATCTGGCCCGCTCCATCACCAAGAGGCTCTCCGCCATCAACGATCAGATGCGCTCCGCCCGCTTCCATCCTCCCGTCAGGCTCCCGGATCCGGAAATCCGGGACGAGATCGGCGAGCTGACCGACTCCTATAATTACATGGCGGACCAGCAGAACCTCCTTGCCACAAAGCAGAGGGAAACCGCGGAGGAGCTCCGCGTTTCCGAGATCCGGGCCCTGCAGGCGCAGATCAACCCGCATTTTCTTTACAATACCATGGATATGATCAACTGGCTTTCCCAGTCCGGTGAGCGGGAGGAGGTAACCAGAGCGATCCAGGCTCTTTCCAACTTTTACAAGCTGACCCTGAGCCGGAAGGATCCTGTCACGGACACAGCCTCCGAGCTGCAGCATGTCGCCCTGTATGTGGAGCTTCAGAACATGCGCTTCGAGGAAAAGATCGATCTGGTGGAGGATATCCCGGACGAACTGCTTACCGTCCGGCTTCCGAAGCTCACCCTGCAGCCCATCGTGGAAAACTCCATCCTGCACGGGATCCGGGAGAAGGAATCCAGGGAGGGGACCATCGTGATCGCGGGCTGGGTGGACGGGGACGATGCCCTGCTGCTCGTATCCGACGACGGTGTGGGGATGGACGAAAAAACCCTTGCGGCCGTGCTCTCCGGAGACAATGAAAACACGACAGGCACAAACATTGCCGTATCCAACACCCACCGGCGGCTGCAGATCCTCTTCGGTGAGGCTTACGGCCTGACTTACCGCTCCAGACCCGGCGAAGGCACGGAGGTGGAGATCAGGGTACCGCTGCGGATGAGCTGAGAGATGCAGGCCGCCGTCCCCCTCTCTCCCGTTTGATATATCCCTCCGTCTTTAGTATAATGGTCTGGATCTGACCGGATCCTTCCAGACCCGGCCGCGGAAAGGGCACTCCATGATTCTGACCGGAAAACGCAGAACCTGTCTTTTTTTGTCGTTATTGCTCCTGATGACGGCTTTTTTCTTCTGTTCCCTTTTCGTTTTAAGCAGAAAGCTTCCGGAGCAGGAGGCATCTCAGAGCCCGGTGCAGGGCTATATCTATAAGCACGACCGCCCGGAGGGCAGCAGTCTCTCCTTTTCCGCCGATCCGGGCTTCTATCCGGATCCCTTCTATCTGAGCATCAGCGCCCCCACGGATGAGATCTACTATACCCTGGACGGAAGCGACCCCGACAGCTCCTCCCTGCGCTATACGGAGCCTGTTCTCATCGATGATGCCACAAAGCAGCCGAATGAGCACTCCGCCCGGAGCGATGTGAGCGTTTTTTTCTATAAGGACTACATCGACCGGTACGATACGACGCAGGCTACGGAAGGGGGCAGACCCGTTTATCCCGACTACGTCATCCCGGATTTCCCGGTGGACAAATGCACGGTCATAAAGGCCGTTTATTATGATGAAGCAGGGGTGAAGAGCGATCCGGTCACCGGCTCCTTTTTCGTGGGAGATCATTTTGATCCGGACCTTATGACCGTTTCCCTGATCTCCGGCCCGGATAACCTCTTCGGCTATGAGAAGGGGATCTATGTCACCGGAAAGAGATTTGATGATTTCATGCAGAATATCGACGATGCCGATCCGGATCTGCGCTCCGACTGCGAACTGTGGGATACAAACTACAAGGCTGCGGGCCCGGACTGGGAGCGGCCCGCGGAGTTGCAGATCTTTGACGGATCCGGGGCGTGGCTCATGTCGCAGAAGATCGGCGTGCGGATCCAGGGAGGCGCCAGCCGGTCCTATGCCCAGAAAAACCTGAAGCTCTACGCCAGAGACAAATACGACGGAAATATGCTGATCCACACCTTTAGGAGCGCGGACGCCTGTCTGGACAAGCTGACCCTTTACAGCGGAGGGGAAGACATCCGCTCAAAGCTCAGGGATCCCCTGACGGCGGAGCTCTGCTCCGGCATGAATTTTGAGACCATGAGCTTTACTCCCT
>CACZNS010000295.1 GCA_902782575.1 uncultured Lachnospiraceae bacterium | reverse complement strand
GAAGCCGCATAGGTCTCGACGGACAGCGCCGGAAACATTGCCGCTATCATCGCGAGGATGACGATAACTCCTGTAACTTTTTTAAATAATCTCTCCATCATACTCTTCCCTTTCATGACCGTTATTTTTCGATCAGTATAATCCATACAAGTATACGAGTTTTAACGAAAGATTGCAAGTAAATGAGTATCTTCTTATTTAAAATAGCTGTCTGATCATATCCGATCGATCAGACAGCTATTTGATATCCGGTACTTGTTTTATTTTTCTGCCGCACCCCGGCATTTATGCCCGGTATGGATGCCCATCAGAACTTGAAAGATCACGTTCAATACTTCCTCCGCCGGGATCATACCGTCCCGCGGGCGCGATCACATGAGCTTGCGGAACATCTCGATGACCTGCTCGGTGGTAGCCTCTCTCGGGTTCCCCGGATAGCAGGCATCCGCCAGAGCATCCTTCGCCAGCTGCTCCAGATCCTCTTCCCGGATCTTCTCATTCTTCGTCGGGATACCGACATCCACGGAGAGCTGTTTGACCGCATTGATCGCCGCATCCTTGTACTCTTCCGGCGACATGCCGTCCACACCCTCTACTCCCATCGCTCTTGCGATCTCGCGGTAGCGCTCGCCGCAGGCATCGCGGTTGAATTCCAGAACGATCGGCAGGAACATCGCGCAGGCAACACCGTGAGGAGTATCATAATAAGCGGAAAGGGTATGAGCCATGGCATGATCGATGCCGAGGCCGACATTGGAGAAGCCCATTCCGGCGATATACTGAGCCATTGCCATTCCCTTGCGGCCCTCCGGCTCGTTGTTGACAGCGCCCCGCAGGTTCTTCGCGATCAGCCTGATCGCCTCAAGATGGAACATATCCGTCAGCTCCCATGCCGCCTTTGTCGTATAGCCTTCGATGGCATGTGTCAGAGCATCCATTCCGGTGGAAGCCGTAAGGCCCTTCGGCATGGAGGACATCATATCGGGATCGATGACCGCGATCGCCGGGATATCATTGGTATCCACGCAGACGAATTTCCTCTTCTTCTCCACATCCGTAATGACATAATTGATCGTAACCTCCGCTGCCGTACCGGCCGTAGTCGGAACCGCGATGGTGGGAACCGCATGATTCTTTGTGGGCGCAACTCCTTCCAGAGACCTGACATCCTCAAACTCCGGGTTATTGATGATCACGCCGATGGCCTTCGCCGTATCCATGGAAGAGCCGCCGCCGATGGTAACGATGGCATCCGCTCCGCAGTCCTTAAACGCCTTCACACCCGACTGTACATTTTCGATTGTGGGATTCGGTTTGATATCACTGTATACCGTATACTCGATCCCTGCTTCATCCAGCAGATCCGTCACCTTCTTCGTAACACCGAATTTGATCAGATCCGGATCGGAAGCTACAAAGATATGCTTATAACCTCCCCTTTGTATCTCCGGAACGATCTCCTTGATCGCACCGGCTCCGTGATACGAAATGTTGTTCAATACAATTCTGTCTGCCATGTCATACCTCCAATTTCCGCAAACGTAATAATCTGCGGGAATCGCCCGGCTTCCGCAGCCGTCCCCGCAGCGAAGTCAATGTTTCGTATTTCATTATACTCTCCCGGAAACGAATAAGAAATACCACAAGATAAAAAACGCCCGATACCAGATGGCCGGAAGGGAATTCGGAGTTGTTTTGCCACCCGATATCGAGCTTAATTATTTTATATGAAAAGAAAGGCATTTTGTAGATTTTTTGCGAATTTTATATGTTTTTTTGCATATTTTTTCATACTCTTCAGGGGTCAGATACTTTACAGAGCTTTACCAAACGTAATAAAATTAATACGTTTGAAAGAAGGTGAACGGTGATTAATATTGCACTTTGCGACGATCAGGACATACAGCTTCAATATACCGATCATCTGCTCAGGGAATACCTGGAGCGGAGGAAGCTGACCGCTTCGATCCACACTTTTTCATCCGGAGCCGAGCTTCTTAGCCGTACCGAACAAATCGGGCCTTTTGATCTCTTTCTGATAGACGTTATGATGCCGGAGATGAACGGGATCGAAACCGGGATCGCACTCCGGAAAATGGGATTCTGCGGTCTGATCATCTATCTGGCCTCATCTCCGGATCTTGCTCTGGAGTCATACGAAGCCCACGCGTTTCATTATCTTATAAAACCGGTCGATATCAATAAATTCAGTGAAGTGATGGACGAAGCTCTGTCTCTTATTAAGAAACATTTTGACCGGAATCTGATGGTCAAAACCAAGAAAAGTATTGTATTACTGCCATTTAACCGCATCAAGTATACCGAACTGAAAAACCGCTGCATCAACTACTGTCTGTGTGACGGCAGTACGGTAACGAGTGTTACTTTGACAATTGCCTTTCGGGAAGCCATGCAGACTCTTCTGGCCGACCCCCGCTTTCAGCTCTGCGGCGCAAGCTTCCTGGTCAATCTCCGATATATTAAGATGATCGAAAAGGACGGAGCGGTCTTTTTCGACGATCAAAAGCTTACTCTGCCGAAATCCGCCTGTTCAGCCCTGCGTAAAGCCTGGTCCGGATACTGGATGCAGGAAGGCAACCCGGAAAAACAGCCGGAAGGAAAAGCCTGAGTCCGTTATTCCCTCGTTATAACCAAAATTTTCAATATGAAAATCCCGTCATTTCATATATAATAGCTTTATCGATGCAAGTCAGCATCAGGAAATCCCCTCGAAACAGCTTCATAACCGAAACGAAGTGCTTCCGGCACAGGCATCCCCAAAGGGATACAGGGTTGTTTTCGTTGGATTTCCGTGGGGCGCCGCATTTTTAATACAAAGGAGATCCTATTATGTTTTGTATGAAATGCGGAAGTAAGATAAATGCGGGAGAAAGATCCTGCGGATACTGCGGAGCGGCTGTACCCGCCGCAGGAGGCAGGAGGGGACATGAAGAAGAGCATTCGGGGCGGTATCATGAGGCTTCCGGGAGCAGCTGTGTCATTAACAGTGAAAACCGTTCCGGCGGCTTAAGCATTCGGGCGGCTTCCATTCTCTGCTACTGGTTTGGCCTGATCGGGTGGCTGATCTCATATCTCACGGCAGATCATGACGATCCCTATCTGAGATTTCATCTGAATCAGTCTCTGGCTCTGTTTTTATTCAGTCTGGGAGGATTGCTTCCGGTGATCGGATGGATCTGGGGAATCTTCATTTTTTCCTGCTGGCTCATCGCGGTGATCGGAGCCTTTCAGGGAGAAGCCAGGAACGCACCGTTCTTTTTCCCGAAGATCCACCTGCTGAACTGATCCCATGGAGCTTCGGGTTTCGCGAAGCTTCAGGTCCGCGGGCTTCGGTTTTTGCGGAGCTTCGGGTTTCGCGGGCTTCGGTTTTTGCGGAGCTTCGAGTCCGAAAAAAAGCTGTCACGGCTGTGACAGCTTTTTTATTACAGATACTCTTTTTCGATCTCCTTCACTCTCCGGTACAGAAACTCGTTTGCGGGAGCCGGGATCCCGTGCTTTTTCGCAAGCTTGAGGATCGTTCCCGCAAAGGCCTCCACCTCGGAGGGATTCCGGTTGATCCGGTCCTGTCCCATGGACGGTGTGGCCTTCGGATCGAGAGTTTTCATTAATTCTATATATTGTGTAACATCCTTTTCGCTTAATCCGATCCCCTCCAGATTCGCGAGGAGGACCACCTCCCGCATCGCAGCCACAAAGCACATCATCTCCTCCGTACCGGGGGTAGTGGCTTTCCCGTAGCCGCATTCATATACCATGCAGGTCTGGTTCACTCCCACATTCAGCATATATTTCGCCCACATTCTGTAAAGAATATCCTCTTCCTTCACATAGGGCATTCCGATCCGGTAAAAGAATTCCGAAACCTGCTCCACCCGTTCCTTCCGCACTCCGGAGGCAGAGGCAGGAACACCGATATAAAGCTTTCCCATCCGGGTATAGACCAGTTCATTCTTAAAATGCATCGCATCCATCCCCTGGGCGACCGTCATGATCAGATGCTCCGCTCCGAACCTCTCCGCCAGAAGCTCCTCGCTGGAGATCCCGTTCATGACGGA
Source organism: uncultured Lachnospiraceae bacterium (assembly GCA_902782575.1). Lineage (GTDB taxonomy): Bacteria > Bacillota > Clostridia > Lachnospirales > Lachnospiraceae > NK4A144. The sequence goes on along the minus strand of CACZNS010000295.1, from coordinate 408 downwards.
AAGGATCGTGGTATCCCTGCCGATCAGGGGCTCCGCCACATCCATGGCGGATGAAAGCGCCGGATACTTTACCGCTATGATCACCAGATCCGCAGGCTTCCCTTCCCGGGATGGCAGCATGGAAAAGCTCATCTCTTTTTTATTGCAGAACCAGGTTTTGTTGTTATACTTTTCATAGCGCTTATCATCCATGACAAACGCAAACCTTTCTTTTCCGATCGCCTCCTGGATCACCGCACCGTATAACATTCCGAGAGCACCCATTCCGACGATCGCCGCTGTTTCGATCTGTTTCATTTTTAATACCTCAGTCTTGCCGCAGCTAGTATAACGGTCGCAAAATATCTGGACTAATGCGACGAATGCTTGCCCGAGAGTGCGTATCTGAAAACGTAGGCGTAGCGGGGT
>CACZNS010000294.1 GCA_902782575.1 uncultured Lachnospiraceae bacterium | reverse complement strand
CAGCACCAATGCCCGCATGACGAACCAGCTCTCCGGAGGCCAGCAGCAGAGAGTGGCTCTCGCGAGGGCCTTGGTGCTGGAGCCGGGAGTCCTGCTTTTTGACGAGCCTCTTTCCAACCTGGATGCAAAGCTCCGGGTGACGATGCGGACGGAGATCCGGCGTATCCAGCAGACCGCTGGGATCACGGCGGTTTACGTGACCCATGACCAGAGCGAGGCGATGGCGATCTCCGATCAGATCATCATCATGGAAAAGGGCATTGTGGCGCAGATCGGTACCCCCCAGGAGATCTATTATCATCCGAAGAGCGAATTTGTGGCGGACTTTATCGGAGAGGCAAATTTCCTTAAAGGAAAGGTCACATCCGTGGCGGGAGGAAAGGCGGAGATCGGGATCGGCGAAAGCAGGATCGAAGCGGAGCAGGGCGGGCTTTCCGCCGGGCAGGACTGCACACTGGTGCTCCGTCCGGAATCCGCGGTCATCGCGGAGAGCGGCCAGCTTCCCTGCAGGGTGATCCTCAGCTGCTTCATGGGGAGCTATCAGAACTATCATGTGATGGTGGGGGATACGCTGGTGAAGATCACGGATTTCAATCCGAAGAACAAGAAGATCTATGCGGTGGGCGACAGCGCCTTTGTCGCCTTCGACCCCGCAAACGTACACATTCTATGAAAGTGTTTTCAATGACTTCGCAAAAACCGGGCTTGCCCGGATTTTTGTGAAGTCATTAGAAAACCTGATGTGAATGAGCATAAAAGCCGCGCGAAGCGCGGCGATATGCGAATTCACATCGGCAATCGCGGGAGCTGCGAAGCAGCGGAGCGATTGACTTTCATAAAACGAAGGATGAGCATAAAAGCCGCGCGAAGCGAGGCGATATGCGAATTTTTTATAAAAAAAGAGGGGATAATAGGAGAAAGCGACATGATGATCGATAACATTGAGGTATTCACGCAGAGCAGCATCCGCCTGAGGGGAGAGGGGAAGACGATCTACACGGATCCGTTCCGGATAAACGGAATGCCGAAGGATGCGGATTTCATCCTGGTCACCCATGATCATTACGATCACTATTCCGCGGAGGATATCGTAAAGGCGGCAAATAATGAAACGGTCTTTATCGTTCCGAAGCGGCTGGAGGGCCAGCTGAAGAAGCTGATGCCCCTGAGCGGGAAGATCTTTACGGTGGAGCCGGGAAAGAGCTATGAGATCGAGGGCCTGACCCTTGAGACGGTTCCGGCCTACAACAGACTGAAGCCCTTCCATCCGAAAAGCGCCGGCTGGGTGGGCTATATCCTGACCCTTGAAGGAGAGCGGATCTACATGGCGGGGGATACCGACATGACGAAGGAAAATCAGAGCATCTCCTGCGATATCGCAATGGTTCCCATCGGCGGGACCTATACGATGGAAGCAAAGCAGGCGGCGGAGCTGGTGAACAGCATAAAACCGAAGATCGCGGTACCGATCCACTACGGAAGCATTGTCGGAAGTCCGTCGGATGCGGATGTCTTTCGGGCGGCAGTGGATCCTTCCGTCACGGTGGTGACGAAGATCGCGTTCTGACGAAAAATTGCCTTGTTTCGTATAAACCGATATTGTATAATGCAAATACGGATTTTATAGTATAGGAGGTATTTATCATGCAGGAAAAGCAATTTGGCAAGGGTACGGTAGTATTTCGCGAGGGGGATCCCGGAGACAGCTTTTATCGCCTGAAGGACGGTACTGTCGGTGTTTATTCCGGATACGGGACCGGAGAAGAAGAGAAGATCGCCGAGCTGAAGGCAGGTGATTATTTCGGTGAGATGTCCGTGATCGAGACATACCCGCGCAGCGCAACGGTTGTTGCTCTTTCCGATATAAAGGCGGAGGAGGTTGCTTCCGCTGAGACTTTCCAGTATTTTGGGGAGAATCCGGATCATTATATAGAGATCATGGAGCAGCTGGGAGTCCGGATCAGGAATACGAGCGAAGACTATAAAGAGGTAACGGCAGTCCTGGAAAAGGCAGCGAAGGTGGAGAAATCCTCGGTGATAGACAAGCTGAAAAAATATGCTGCCGTCTATAAGCACCGCCGTCATGAAGCGGATATGAGCGCCGAGGTGCTGAGAGAGAAGAGCGGCAATACAAAGCATTCGGAGGGATATAACGCCAATGTGGAGAATTACGGCGAGGATACCATCATCTTCCATGAGGGAGAGACCGGAAGCTGCATATACGACGTGCATTCCGGAAAGGTGGGCATCTATGTGAACTACGGCAAGCCGGAGGAAGAGAAGATCACCGAGATCTTCCCCGACCACTTCTTCGGTGAGCTGGGCATGATCGGGGGTATCCCGCGGAATGCCACGGCCGTAGCCATCGAGCCCGATACCTTTGTGGAGTATATCAAGAAAGAAGATATCAAGAAGCTCTGCGAGAAAAATCCCATGAAGGTCGAGATGATGATTTCGCATTTT
>CACZNS010000293.1 GCA_902782575.1 uncultured Lachnospiraceae bacterium | reverse complement strand
GCAGACGCTCCGAGGAAGCCCGGATCGAACCCCTTGCCTCGACGGTATCGACCACAACCTTTTTCTTTTCCACGATCGCACGGTTTAATTCCTCGATCCGCCTGTCGTAGGTCTGGAGCTCTTCCCTGGAATCCCTGCCGGACTCCTCCGACTCCTTAACCTTCTCATCGATCCCCGCCTTACTCTCCTTCAGCTTGATCAGATCCTTCTCATGGGAATCAATACCGGTCTTAACCGTTTCCAGCCTTGCCTTGAAATGCTCGTCGCTGCTTGCGATGGATCGGATCTGCTCGGTCTTGACCTTGATCTGGGCATCGATCGCCCCGCGCTGCACGGTGGCGTTGGACATCTCGGTCCGCATCTGATCGATCTCGTTTTCCAGAGCCTCGATCCTCGCTCCGGCTTCGTCATACCTCTGCCGGCTCTCATCGAGTTCCTTCTCCACGTTTTCCGCGTCTCTTATAACAATGTCATATTTTTCACCGATCTCTTTGATCTGCTGTTCATACTGTTCAGACTCGATCAGAAAGACATTCGCATCCAGCGCCTTCAGCTCTTCCTTCTTTTTCAGATATATCTTTGCCGCCTCGGACTGCTTCTCAAGAGGTCCTACCTGGCGCTCCACTTCGGAAAGAATATCATTTAAACGGACAAGATTGGTCTTTTCCGACTCCAGCTTCTTAAGTGCCGTATCCTTTCTCTTCTTGAATTTCACGATCCCGGCAGCTTCATCAAAGAGTTCCCGGCGATCCTCAGGCTTCCCGGAAAGGATCTTATCGATCTGGCCCTGACCGATGATAGAATAGCCCTCCTTACCGATTCCTGTGTCATAGAAGAGCTCATTGATATCTTTCAGACGGCACTCGTTTCCGTTGATCAGGTAGTCGCTTTCGCCCGAACGATATACACGTCTGGTGACCGTGACTTCATCGTACTCTGCCGCAAGGGACCTGTCTGAATTGTCGATACAGATCGAGACATATGCATAGCCCATCGGCTTACGGATCTCTGTACCGGAAAAAATGACATCCTGCATGGAGGCACCGCGAAGCTGCCTTGCGCTCTGCTCTCCCAGCACCCAGCGTACCGCATCTGCCACATTGCTCTTTCCGGAGCCGTTCGGTCCCACGATACCCGTGATCCCGTTTAAGAATTCCATTTTGATCCGGTCTGCAAATGACTTGAAGCCGTGGATCTCAATACTTTTTAAATACATCCTGTCCTCATCTTCTGTTGCCGGAAAAATCCGGATTCTTTAATACTGCATATGCCGCATGCTGTTCTGCGGATTTCTTGCTCCTGCCCCTTCCGCGCCCCAGCTCCCTGCCGTTGATCAGCGCCGCGATCTCATATTCCTTCGCATGATCCGGTCCGGTCTCGGAGATCAGCTCATAGACCAGTTCCTTCCCGGTCTGCTGGACCAGTTTCTGAAGGTTAGACTTACTGTCGGTAAAAAGCGCCTTTTCCTCATAATCATCCAGCACATACCGGTGGATAAAGGTTTTTGCGGCATCCAGTCCGCCATCCAGGTACAATGCACCGATCACTGCTTCAAAGACGTCGGATACAATAGAGTCCCGATAACGGCTTCCGATCTTTTCTTCTCCCTTTCCGAGCCGGATATATTCACTCAGATCGATGGCCTTTGCGCACAGAGCCAGTGTCGGCTCGCAGACGAGCGAGGCCCTGAGCTTTGTCATATCTCCCTCGTCCAGCTCCTTGCGTGTACGGAACAGATGATCGCTGACCACCAGCTCCAGCACCGCATCTCCCAGAAATTCCTGCCGTTCGTAATCTTCCGTTTTATTGATTGCCCGCTCGTTTATAAGCGAAGCATGAGTCAGTGCCGTGATCAGCAGATCACGATCCCGAAACTCCCAGCCGATCTTTTCGATCAGCCCCTCCAGGGCTCTTCCCTCATTTATGCTCATTTTACCGCCACATTCTTAAGGAACCGTCTCTTCTAAAACCGCACGAAAGAGCCGACCTGATGTGCCGGCTCCGTAATACTGATCAACGATAATGATTGCCAATCTTTGTTCATTGCAGACCGCAGCTGCGGAGGCGTTATTCCTTCGCCGCTTTGATCTGCGCGACCGCATCTCCGACCGTAGAGATCTTCTCCACTTCATCGGTATCGATCGTAATCTCAAACTCCTGCTCGATCCCCATGATGATCTGGAATACGTCCAGACTGTCTGCTCCGAGATCATCCATAAAGGTTGTCTCCATCGTGATCTCGTCCGGATCCACATTTAAAACCTCTGCGATGATCTCCTTCAGTTTTTCAAATTCCATGATTCTCCTCTTTCCCGCGCTGCAGATCATGTCTGTTCAGGCTGTTTATCAGCGCGCTTTTTTATTGTTTGATCCATACGTCACAGCTTTGACGCGTATCACCTTATTCCAGATTCAGCTTTTCTTTGATCCTGTCGTTGATCTTTTCTTCCTTAAAGGAGATGCACTGGATGATCGAATTTGTGACCTCCTTACGCTTCGCGCTGCCATGGGTCTTCACCACAAGCCCCTTTAATCCCAGCAACGGTGCTCCCCCGTATTCGGAAGCATCAAATTTCTTTAATGTTTTCTTCAGGCTGTCCTTGATGAGCAATGCTCCGATCTTGCTTTTTAAGGAGCTCATCATCGCGCCCTTCATTTCGCCCAGAAGAACACTCCCTACCCCTTCGTACATCTTAAGTGCCACATTTCCGGCGAATGCCTCGCAGACGACCACATCCGCATCACCGGCCGGGATATCCCGCGCCTCGATGGAGCCTGTAAAGTTAATATCCGGACAATTTTTCAGGATCGGATAGGTTTCCTTTACAAGAGCATTTCCTTTTTCCTCTTCCGCACCGATATTCAGAATCGCCACTCTGGGATTTTTCACTCCGAGCACATACTCCATATAGATCGAACCCATTTTTGCAAACTGCAGCAGATGGGACGACCTTGCATCCACATTTGCCCCGCAGTCCACAAGAAGCGATACGCCCCTGGCCGTCGGGATAAGTGGTGCCAGCGGCGGTCTTTCCACGCCGCGGATCCTGCCGACGATGAGCTGCCCTCCCACCAGTACGGCTCCGGTGCTGCCCGCCGAGATAAATGCATCGCACTCACCGTTATGCACAAGGTTTAATCCGACTACGATCGAAGAATCCTTTTTCTTCCGGATCGCCATGACAGGCGCCTCTCCCGTATCGATGACCTCCGTGGAATCCACCTGTACGATCCTTCCTTCCGGATAGGTATATTTTTTCAGCTCTGCCGCGAGCTTCTCATGATCTCCCACCAGATGGACAACAATATTGTCTCTTTTGTTCACTGCGTCAACCGCTCCGGCGATCACCTCACCCGGTGCGTTGTCTCCTCCCATCGCATCCAGTGCAACATGGACTGTCTCTGACATAAGTTCTCTCCTGAAGTTTCAACCGTAATAAATAACCGAGGCACCCCTCGTCAGACTACCCTGTTAACTATACATAAGGAAAGAAGAAAAATCAACTGTTGTCGGTATGATATCCCCATACAGACGATGACCCCCGCTTGATAATCCCATTCGGATATGTTATGATTTCTTGCAGTAAAGCATACATTTCTTTGCGCGATAAGCGTATCTTTATCACATCTTTTTGAAATCTATGCTTTTCCAACTAAACTCAAGCAAAGCAGGATTTCGGAAAGAGTGAAGGACTCCTTTCTGTATTC
>CACZNS010000292.1 GCA_902782575.1 uncultured Lachnospiraceae bacterium | reverse complement strand
TTACGGCGGATAAGAGGATCGATACCGGAAGCCTTAAGGAATATATCTCCGGAAAGCTTACGGCGTATATGGTGCCCCAGGTATTCAAGCAGCTGGAGAGCATGCCCCTTACGGCAAACGGAAAGATCGATAAGAAGAAGCTGCCCGGGGTGGTTTCCGGGAAGGAGGAGATCGTTCCCGCGGAAAATGATATCCAGAGGGGAATCCTGGAAGAGGTGGAGAAGGTCCTCGGCAGGAAGGGGATGGGTATCACAACGGATCTGTTTTCGGAGGGACTTTCTTCCATCGGCTGCATCAAGCTCTGCACCATACTCTCCGCCCGGTTTCATAAGAGCATTAAGGTGGCGGATCTGTTTGAACGTAAAACAATAAGGGAGATCGCGGAGCTCATAGAGGAGGGGAATGAAGAAGAGACATACGGATTAAGGAGCGAATATCCCCTCTCCATGACCCAGACGGGGATTTTCCTTGAGAGCATCCGGTATGCCGGAAGCACGGTTTATAATATCCCTTATCTTTACAGGCTTTCGGATGATGTGGATATGGCAAAGCTGAAATCCGCCCTGGAGGCTGCGTTTATGGCACATCCAGGCCTCTTTATGACGGTGAGGAATGTGGATAATAAAGCCGTGGCGGTCAGAAATGAGCCCCATGCCCCGGAGCTTCGGATAAAGACGGAGCTGCCCCGGACGGAGGAGCTGGTGCGACCCTTCGATCTGCTTTCCGGACAGGAGCTTTACAGAGTCGGCCTGTATGATACCGGGGAGGGGAAATATTTCTTTATCGACCTGCATCATATCATTTCCGACGGCGAATCCTTTACGATCCTCTTTGAGGACATCAACGCCGCCTACGCGGGACAGAGCCTTAAAGCAGAGGAATACACGGGATTTGACGCGGCTCTTTTTGAAGAGGAGGAGAGGAAGTCGGACCGGTATCTCAAAGCGAAGGAGTGGTATGACAGCCTGTACCGGGGAACGGAGGGAGTAGTGCTGCCGGAGAAGGATCCGGAGCCTTCCGGAGAGACGATAGGCCTGTACGGCAGCAGCTCCGGCACCGGCTCAAAGGAAGTAAAGGATTTCTGCAGTCAGCGGGGATTATCCCTAAATGCCTTCTTTACGGCCCTGTTCGGATTATCCCTTAAGGCATATACGGGTACGGAGAATGCGCTGTTTACCACTATATATAACGGCAGGAGCGATCCCAGGACGGAGCGGTGCGTATCCATGTTTGTGAAGACCCTTCCGGTGCTGCTGCGTCCCGATCCGGACAAACGGGTTTCGGATTATATCGCCGAATGCGGCAGATATCTGATCAACGCAATGGCCAATGATATCGTAAGCTTCTCCGAGATAAGCCGGGAATACGGCATAGAACCGGATATCCTCTTTGCCTATCAGGGCGGAGATGAAAACGATGAGGATACCGTCATCGGGACCGGAAAGGCGGAAGAGATCGAAGTGTCGCTGTCCAAAGCGAAGGCGCCCTTCGGACTGGATATCTTCCTTGAAGGAGATGCGATCCGGTATGAATATGAATTTGATCCGGAGCTCTACGGCCCCCATACGATGCAGAGATTTACAGCCATGATGGATGCCGTGCTGAAGCTGTTTTTAACGGAGGACAGGCTTTCGGCCGTGTATGCTTCCGACGCGGTACAGAAGCTTTCGGGAGAGCATAAGAAGCAGGAGAAGAGCGCCGGCGAAACGGCCGAGGGTACCGAGGGTACAGGTACCGCAGCTGCAGGTACCACTGGTACAGATACCGCGGATACAAGTACCGAGGGTACAGATACCGCGGATACAGGTACCGAGGGTACACGTACCACTGGTACAGATACCGCGGAAGGGGGCGCTTCCCGTGCGGAAGGCTCCGGAGACGGTCTGGCGGAGGTATTCTGTGAGATATTTGCGAAGGTACTGGGCCTTGAGCATGTGGATCCCGAAGCAGATTTCTTTGAGACAGGGGGTACGTCCCTTACGGCGTCCCAGGTCATGATGGCGGCCATGTCCAGAGAGCTGCCCGTGACCTATAAGGATGTGTTCGATCATCCCACCGCGGCGGGACTTGCGGCACTGGTAGCGGAAAAGAACGGATCCGCGAAGGAGGAGAAGGCCGGGGCGGAGGACAGCCTTGATCCGGGCCCCCGCTTTAAGCCCTTATCCCAAAACACCATGGATCATCTGGAGGATATCAGGAACGAAGGCCTCGGAAATGTGCTCCTTACGGGGGCTACCGGATTTCTGGGGATCCATCTGCTGCATGAGCTCTTAAAGGGCGGTGAGGATCAGATCTACTGCCTTATGCATAAGATCGGCCGGTCGGGAAAGGAGGATCTGCTCCAGACCTATTTCTACTATTTCGGAGAGATCGGCAAGAGGGAGTTTGACAGACGGGTGATAGTGCTTTCGGGGGATATCACCGATCCGGAGAGCCTGAAGCCTGTCTTTGAAAATGACATTAAGACCGTGATCAACTGTGCCGGCTGCGTGAAGCATTTCGCCGATCTCGAGCTGCTCAGGAAGGTGAATACGCTGGGAGTGATCAATCTCGCAAAGGAGTGTATCAGGAAGAAGATCCGTCTGATCCATATGTCTACGGTCTCTGTGGCGGGGGACAGCGTCGGCAGAAACGCGGAGAGAAAGGTGATGGCGGAGAATGTGTTCGATCTCGGCCAGGAGGTTAAATCCAACGGATATGTATATACCAAATATCTTGCGGAGAAGTATCTGCTGGAGGCAATCGAAAGGGATGGACTGGATGCGAAGATCATGCGGCTGGGAAATCTGATGAGCCGCTACAGTGACGGTGAGTTCCAGATCAATTTCTATACCAACAATTTCATGAATACCATAAAGGCCTATGTGACTCTCGGATGCTTCCCGGTGGATCAGATGGCCGAGGGGGATGAATTCTCGCCCATCGATGAGGTTGCCAGGGCAGTTGTGCTCCTGTCCGGCACCGGAAGGGGATTTACCGTGTTTAATGTATATAATTCCCATCAGGTGGAGTACGGGGATATCATCTACGTGTTAAGGGAGATGGGCTTAAAGGTCGATGCCGTAAACGATAAGGACTTTAACGCGAGACTTAAGAGCATGATGAAGGATGAGACGAAGAATGTGATCGTTTCTCCCCTTGTGAATTATAATCTGGATGACGATGACATCAGAGTAGAGAATATCACAGATAATCAATTTACCGTAACGGCTCTGTACAGGCTCGGCTTCAAGTGGTCCATCACGGATGGCGAATATATCAGGAAAACCATGGAGATGCTGGATGCCCTTGATTTTTTCGGGGTGGAGTGAGAGGCCCGGAGATGCTTTTGGAGACCTCAGGCTTACGCTCTGACGGATGATCATGATGAAACTGTTTTCGACGGAAGAAGTAAATACGGGAAGGCAGAAGGAATTTGATCTTTTGAAAGGGATCTTTATGATCTTCATTTTCCTTCTGAACGCCTTCCGGATGACGCTTTCCGGCATGACCGGGGCGGTACGCGGGATCCTGATCTTTGCCACGATGTCGGGAGCTGCCATCTATCTCTTTGCGATGGGATTTGTCATGGCCTACGGAAAGCGGACGAAGCCGAAGGAGCTGGCGGGACGCGGGCTCCGGCTGATCCTGTACCAGTATCTGGTCAATCTTGTATATATCGCGGTTCTCGTTTTTCCCTATCCTCTGGTGATGAACCGGCTGACCGGGGCCGGGGCCGAAAACCTGAGGAAGCTGATATGGGTGCATTTTCAATACATCGATATCTTTTTTGCGGCGGGTCTCTTTTATCTCTTATTGGCCCTGCTGAAAAAGGGAAGGAGCAGGGAGTGGGCATATCCCCTGCTGGGGGTTTTCTTTGCCCTCATAGCGCCGCTCCTGCAGGGGAAGTCTTTCGATATCCCCGTGCTTTCCTATGTGCTGAAGGTGATTGCCGGGGAGGCTTCCTTTGTATCCGTCATCCCTCTGTATTACGTTTCCTACGCCCTCATAGGAGCGGGTGCGGGTTACCTGTACAGGCATATAAAGGACAGGCGGAGGTTTTATCTGGCGGCTCTTCCTGTCTGCGGGGTCTTTGCTGCGGCCTGGTGGATCAGGGTTTTTCTGCTCTATGGCAGCGATCCGGAGCTTATGGCCGCGGTCATGGAGGAGGGATACGCTCATCCGGATATCCTGCATGTCATCGCAAGCCTTGCCCATGTCCTCCTGTTCGCCGGGATCCTGTTTTTCCTCACAGACCGGAAAAGGGAGGAAGAGAAGAGAGAAAACCCCGTTGAAACCGGGATCATGCGGTATGCCGGGCATATATCCGAATATTATGCACTTCATATAACAGTTTATTTCGCGGCCCTGAGCTTCCATGGCTATATCGGCTTTGAGCCCCTGCAATGCTTCCTGCTCATGCTGCTTTCGATGGTCCTCACGGAGCTTATGGTGCGTACAGGGGAGAGGCTTGAGAGCAAAAGGGAGAAGAAGATTGAGAACCGGGCCATCCTGATCTATGCCGCACCCTACTGGTTTATGATGTTCCTGCTCATATTCAGGGTATATCAGCTGAATCACAGCAGAACCTTCCTGTCGCCGCAGCAGTTTGAGATGGTGAGCTGGTGGGGATTTGTGGTAATGATCGCCGCGGCCCAGATCCTGTTTGTCCGGAATAAAAAAATGGCGGAGGAAAAGGCCAGGGAGCAGGCTCTTCTGGATACGGCAAAGGAGATCCAGGACGGCATCGTGCCGCGGAATAAGGAATTCGCGGCCGGAAACATAAGGATATCGGCATTTGCGCAGCCCGCGAAATCCGTGGGAGGCGACTTCTACGATATCGTCCCCTTTCCTGACGGAAGGGTCGGGATCGTGATGGGGGATGTGTCCGGAAAGGGAATCCCCGCGGCGCTTTTCATGTCCATGGTGAAGACCATGATCCGTGACAGGCTGATGACGGGCCTGTCTCCGGAGGAGGTGCTTTGCAGGGTGAATGATGAGGTCTGCGCCGAAAATCCAAAGGGAATGTTTGCCACGGTATTTGCGGGGGTGATGGATCCGGAAACCGGAGAGCTTGTGTATGCCAACGCGGGGCATACCTTTCCCGTCATGACCGGAGAGAGCGCGGCCTTTCTCGAGCCGGACTGCGGCTGCGCCATCGGGCTTTTTGAAGATGTGGAGATCCTGCGGGATACGATGGTGATCAAACCGGGGGAGGGGCTGCTTTTATACACCGACGGGACCACGGAAGCCGTGAACCGCGCGAAGGAGCAGTATGGAGAAGAGAGACTGCTTAAGATATGCTCGCAGACTGCCTCCGGGGATCTCGTCCGGACCGTGGCAGAGGATGTGCTGCAATTCTCCAGCGGACTTACCCAGTTCGACGACCTCACCTTATTGGCTGTGCAGCACCTGAAAGCATAACGGAAATCCGTTTTCGGGAGGCAACTCAGGTACAGCTTGAAAAAAGCATCGAAAGCTAAACCCCTGCCCGCTAAAAAACAGGCGTGATCTGCTTTATGCTGAAAGCGCAGGGCGGTGGTCACGGGAAAGAAAGGAAACCGCCGGGAGGAGTGCCATGAGCATAGGGATGAACATCAAAAACTTAAGAGAAGAACGCAGGCTTACCCAGGAGCAGGTAGCCGATGCCCTCGGGATCAGTTTCCAGGCGGTGTCCTCCTGGGAAAGAGATGAGTATAAGCCGGATACGGATAAGCTGATCCGCCTGGCCGAGCTGTTTGACGTATCGGTATCCGCCATAGCGGAGGAGCGTCATAAGGCCTTTAAGACAAAGGAAGCGATCTATAACTGGGAGCATATGAAGACCTATGTGAAGACTACGGCAAAGAACTTCAAGCTCAGGAATGCCCTTAAGGCCATCGACTATGCCGTGGAGGCCCATGAAGGACAGAAGAGGAAGAAATCCGGGATCCCTTATATCTATCATCCCTTAAACCTGGCCTGCCATGCCTTGTCCATGGACATCGCAGAGGATGAGATCATAGCGGCCTGCATGCTTCATGATGTGATCGAGGATTGCGGAAGAAGGCTTGAGGATCTTCCGGTCAATGACGAGACGAAGGAGCTTGTGGGACTTCTTACCTGCGAAGAAACCACAGATGATAACAGAGACAGGATACTCAAAGAGTACTATGGGGGGATCCTGGCCAATCCGAAGGCGGCGCTGATCAAATGCATGGACAGATGCAATAATCTCACCACCATGTCCTGGGGCCTGAGCCGTGAACGGATATACCGCATGATCAGGGAAACAGAGGAATATTATCCGAAGCTTCTGGATGCGGTTAAGGCAACTCCGGAATATAACAGCGCGGCATGGCTCTTAAAATATCAGATCGAAAGCATGCTGGATATCTATAAGCGGCTGATGTGAACCCGGGAAACGGGGCCGGTTGTCCTGCTTTTTAACGCGCTGCCGGTTTCAAAAGGGATGACCGGCTCCGCCCCCGGGATCTTCCGATCAGAAGTTGTCTGTTATGTCCGAAAAGCTTGCAACGCCCGTAAGCTCCAGTATAACGGGAATGATGGAAAGCAGGATCCCCACCGCAACACCAACGATGAGCACGATGGTGGCGATCTTCTTTTTGGATTCATATCCTAACGTATCCCCTGATTTGTATGCGCTGTCTGCCAGAAATGTGAGGATCACCGCAATGATCCCAGTGATGCTGTTACAGCAGCAGGTCTCCAGTATGGCGAGCACGAGAAGGGTAACAAAAGCAGGAGAGTTTGGCTGCTTCTGCTGCGGTGCGTAG
>CACZNS010000291.1 GCA_902782575.1 uncultured Lachnospiraceae bacterium | reverse complement strand
CTTCAGGATTGGAGCTCACCGGTCAACTATACCTTTACGCTAAGGACCACGGACGCGCTGCCGGTGTTCAAATTTAATTCCGCAGCAACGCTGAATACGGCATATCCGAATCAGACAGCGGTCCTGAAGCCTGCGATCGATCAGAGCGGGGTGGAGGTCGTAAGATATGATGCGGTATATACGGGAAAGAATAACATTGCGGCAGGAGAGAAGCTTGTACAGACGATCCGGCCTGTAAGTGACAACTGCATTGAGATAAGCCTTCCGGGGGGTGGTATCCCGAACGGAACCTATACCTTTAATGTTACCCCAGTCATAAGGATCAGCGGCAGCGGTGAAATGTCATGCAAGAAGACGGGCTTTAAGGTGACGGTTACGAGCAATCAGCCCTCGCTGAAGCTGAAAAGCACAGTATTTAATCTGAATACCAGATATCCCGGAGCGGAGACCGCGTCAAACGCGTTTTCATTCGTAAATCTTCCCTCCGGAGCGAAGGGCGAGATCAGCATGAACGGCGTGACATACAGCAGGATCGGTAATACCGCGGCGAATTTCGAAGACTTTGCCGGGCTGGCATTTGCGGATGGAAAGGCATCGGTCAGCCTGAAAAAGAATATCGGAAAGGGAACCTATTCCTACTATGTGGAAGGTCTTAAGGTAAGATGCGGAAGCACAGAGAGTACGGTCCCGAGATTCAGGATCGACCTCAAGCTGAAGGATACAAATCCCTCGATCAAGGTTACCGCGAAAAATGTACTGAATCCGGTGGATCCTTCCTCCAAAGTTGTTTATACGGCAAAGCTTAACAATATTTCGGGAGCCGTGACGGGAGTAAAGCTTTGGGAGACAAATAATAACGGAGTTTACTATCATAATGGAAGCAATATTCCCGCGAACCGGTTTGCAAAGCACTTTACGGTCAGCCAGGATTCGGCAAAGCCTGATGTTGTATATCTGTCAGCGGTGGCTGATGAGAGCGATCCGATCCAGAACAACAAAAACTATAAGCTGACCCTTGTGTATTCCGTACAGGGTGTGTCTGAGAGCGAGACCTGGCAGCAGGTAAATGTAAACGTGAAGCCGAAGCAGGTATTCCCCGCGATCAAGACGGATAAGACGAAGGGAACCATTTTTGCGGGACAGAGAGATCCTTCGATCAAGGTAAAGATCACACCGAAGACTTCAACGGGAGCGGTGATGACAACTCCGGAGCTGGCTTCGAATACTTCAAAATCCCTGAAGAAGGCCTTTACGGTATCGGATTTCGATCCGGTCACAGGAGAGATGACGCTGAAGCTCAAAAATCCGTCCGCGATCAAAATGAATTCAAAGTATTCCCTGAATATTGTGACAAAGTACAGGGGTCAGATGGATAAGACGACAGCAAATACCTTTAAGCTGGAAGTGACGGTAAGAAAGTAAAAGCATAGGAGAGTTCTTTCCAAGGAGAAAGACGGGGATGAAAACTGCCGCCCGGATGAGAGATCGTCCGAGGCGGCAGTTTTATAGTTATCAAAAAATGTTTTTTAGAGCAGATCAGACATCAGAGTGTGGAGTAACCGAAGCCGTTGCAGATCGCATCTACCGGAACATTTGCCTTGCAGAGCGGGCAGTTGTCGGATTTGTAGCTTGCGTAATCCGCCAGATCCTTATTGGAATAAAGAGCGCGGATCGATACATCCTCAACCTTTGTGCCTACGGAATAGATCGCGGATATACCGATGGGTTCTCCTCTGTAAAAGCGCACGGAGCCGACTGCACTGCGAAGTGTCTCTCCTGTTGTTGCCGTATCGATCAGGATCAGCACTCTCTTGCCGCGGATCATGTGCTGATTGTTTTCGCGGAATATCATCTGTCCGCTTGAATTGTATTCGGGACTTGTGATATAGATCGTCTGATGGGAGTTCGCGGAAACGATCCCGGCCTTTGTAAGCTTGTTTGCGAGATAAGCACCGACTACTTCCATTCCGTTCAGGCAGAGGATCGTATCAATCACATCAGAGGAAAGATACATTTCTGCAAGCTCTTCTCCGGTAGCCCGGGCTTCGCGCTGCCTTGCTTTCATATCGGTCAGGTCCATGTAATAATTTACGTGTGAATTCGGCGTAATGAAATGCCCCGGGATATAACGGAGCACCACATCTTTATTTCTCTGGTAATCGATCTTTTTGTAATCCTGCATTTGATACCTCCTAAGATTTGACCGGAATCTGTTGCCAGCCAGGATACATCCCTGACGATACATCAATTTCATTATCCTTCATCCGGCGGATAAAATCAAGCATTCTCCCGCGTCCGGTCAAAGTTATAAGATCAGCCAAGGTCTGTCCTTCCTGCGTGACACTAAAATGTAAGTTATCGGCCAAATCCATTATGAACATATAGTATGGGGGCAGCCATTCGCCGAATTAATCAGCGCTTACCTTTAGAGAGGGTTACATAACGTCTTCTTGACTTATGAGCGGAAATATCGGATAATATATGAACAAAAATAAATCTGGGGCAGTGGGCTCATTCAGAAGGACAGTCACTGCTTTTGAAAATTATGTTAACTTTACTGCGGGATAAGCGGATAAGGTCATGAGTCATTCGGGATCTTTCATACCGAAAAAGGCTTTCGGGACCTGATAAGTTTATGCGGCGGTGCGCATAGGAATATACATCATTTAACGGCATCGCAGAACGGCGGATATCATGAAAGGACATAAATTAAACGAGATCAGGGAAAAATTATCTGGCAAAAGGGCAAGGCAGGCGGAATATATCCTTGCAATCACTCTGGTGCTTGCGATCATAGCGGCGGGGATCAAACTGAATATATCTACCTTTGCGGACGATGATGCGCCTGTGATGATCCCGATGGGGGTCATGCCTGCAGAGGGGCAGGCTGGCGTAAATTCCGCGGACGGCTCTATGCCTGAGGGCAGTGGTCAGGATACGGAGGAAGGTAAAGACGGAGAGACAGCCGACAGCGGAAACAGTTCCAATGAGGCTCCTCCTTCAGATGGCGGAGAACAGGAGCAGCCGCCGGCAGAAGGCAGCGGACAGGGCCAGGGTTCTCCGGAAGGCGGAGAGCAGCAGCCCCAGGCTCCGGCAGAAGGAGATAACGGAATGCCTCAGACGCCGTCCGGGAATCAGTCCATGGAGGGCGGTGCGGAAAGCGGTCTTCCGGCAGTTCCGGGACAGCTCGATATTGGGTCGCCTTCTTCCAATGATGCGCCGGCTGAAGGTACGGAGCAGAGCGGAGCGGAAGGATCCGTTACAGAGGAAGCGAAGGCTGCAGAGGATGAGAAAGAGAACGGCAGCTCCGTGCAGTCTGCAGAAACTGAGGCGGCCGGAGAGGAGGAGAGACCGGCCTTTTCGGAAAGTCAGACGATAGGCGGTGTGACGGTATCCGTGGAAGCGGAGGAAGGTGTATTCCCGAAGGGTGCGAAGCTGTATGTCAGGGCAGTTACGCCGACAGAAGCGGCTGCAGTCGACGCGGTCGTGCAGAAGGAGCGTGAGGACGGCTGTAATGTGGCGGCTTCCTTCACTTATGATATCAAGATCAGGGATCAACAAGGAAACGAGATCGAGCCGGATACAGACAGCGGGAAGGTGAAGGTTTCCTTTGAGACGGCTGCTGCCGCAGACAGAGGTCTTACGGCGGATATCTATCATATTGTGAAAGAGAGCGCGGCCGAATACAAGGCGGAGCGCCTTGGTGTCGAGCATGAGGATGAGGCTTCCGTTTCTGCCGAGGTAGACGGATTCTCGTATTATGTGGTGGAGTTTACTTATGAACCGCAAATGGTATCAAAGAGCGTCAGTATGAATATAGGAGATTCTGTATGGCTCACAGATATCCTTCCGGAATTAAAGGCAGGTCAGTGGACTGATATTTCAATCGTGGCAAAGACGAATCTCGGAGCTGAACCAAGCGGAAACGACTGGATCATAACTTTAAAGAATGCAGGTACTGAGACGGACAGCCTGAAGGTGACAGTCAGAAACGGTCTGAGTCAGGAAACCACATATAATGTATCGGTCAGATCGACACCTAATGATAATGATCTTTTTGAGGTGACCCTGTCCCAGAGCGAGTTTGTCTATGATGGGTCAGAGCATAAGCCTTCCGTCACGGTTTCGCTTAATGGTGCCGCGGTAAGTCCCGACGGGTATTAGGTATCGTACAAAAATGAGAAAAATGCGGGAAATGCTGTGGTGATCGTTTCCGGAAAAGGAGAAACCTATGGAGGAATAGTGGTTCAGAAGCCCTTTGTGATCCATCCCCGTGCGGCTGAATTGGTCTGGAGCAATCTTTCATTTAACTATGACGGGAAAGCCCATGTTCCGGCTGCCTCGGTGAATAATCTGGTTGCCGGTGACAGCTGCTCGGTAACGGTAACGGGAGAGCAGATCAATGCCGGAAGTAACTATACTGCGACCGCGACCGTTTTGGGAAATCCGAACTACAGCCTGCCTGCAACGGCTACACAGTCCTTCTCCATTGCCCCCCAGAGCATCGAGGGAGCGGAGATCATCTTTGAAAAAGGCAGCACTGTACCCTACACGGGCAGCACGATCACAAATGAGATCTGGACTGTCGGCGGAATGATTCTGCTCAAAAATGCGGATTATACGGTAAATGACAAGATCAGCGGAAAGAGTGTGGGTTCTTATCAGGTTGAAATAAACGGTATCGGCAATTATACGGGTTCATCGAAGGGCACCTGGACGATCGTTGAAGCCGGCAAGAAAGAGCTGGATGACGGAAATGTCGATATCGTATACAAGAGCAAAACCTATGACGGAGAACCGATCGAACCCTCGACCTTTGATACACCCTCGGATTATACCGGGGATGCGAGCTTTATGTATCGGAAAAGCGGAAAGACCCTTTGGGCGAATGCCGGTCTGCCGGTAAATGCCGGAACGTATGATATCAGGACCTCCTTTGAGGAGACAAGCCGGTATGAGAGCGCCGATTTTATAGCCGAAGGGATCAAGATCAAGCAGAAGTCCATCGACAGCGCAACCCTGAAGCTTGATTTTACAAGTATAAAATATACCGGAAGTACGATAGAGAATTCCATCAAGTCGGTTACTCTTTCCGGAAAGACCTTATATGAGGGCAGTGATTACAAGGTGGAAGACAATGATAAGCTGAAGGCGACATCGACCGGAACCTATACGGTGAAGATCACGGGAATGGGGAATTACACGGGAAGCGTCAGCAAGAGCTGGACGATCACTGCCGCAGCGGCCTCAACATCTTCCTCGACGGGGAGGACAACCACCGCCGCTTCAACGAAGAGCAGCTCCACCGGAAAGGCCGCGACTACCTCAACGACAGTAAAAACCAGCGGTACCAAGTCGGGAAGCACCTCCTCCGGCGGCACAACCCGCACCAGCGGCTCATCGTCCTCCGGTGGTACCACAAGAGAAGACACCGTATCCTCGGACAAGACTTCCGCTCTGGATTCCGTCATGCTGACGGTGAACAATGTGGATGACGATAAGATTTACGCATCGGTTTCGGACATCAGCGGAGTTGTCAGATCGGTCCTTTCCGATGAAGATAAGAAAGCTGCGGAGGACGGAGCAAATATGGAGATCCGTATGGATGTGGAGCCCTCCGGAACCTTTGTATCCGAGGAAGAAAAGAAGCTTGCGGAGGAAAGCCTTAACAATCAGGGCGTGGCCGGACTTCATATCGGGGAATATGTGGATATCAGCATTTATGTCCGAAAGAACGGCGGCGGATGGAAATCCGTTACGGAAACGGGCGAGCCGGTGCAGATCGAGATCGGGACCCCGGAAGGAATGAAAAATGAATCCGGAACGTTCTATGTGCTGCGCCTGCATAACGGTGAGGCGGCATTGCTGCAGAAT
>CACZNS010000290.1 GCA_902782575.1 uncultured Lachnospiraceae bacterium | reverse complement strand
ATGCCCTACTGGGGAATGCGGGGCGGAGACCTGATGGGGTATTTAAGGAGAAAGGGCTTCGAAAGCTACGCGGCCTCCGTGTCGCCGCACGGAAGCGCCTGGGACCGGGCCTGCGAGCTTTATGCCCAGATCGCCGGCTGCAGGGTGGATTACGGAGAGGTTCACAGCAGGGAATATGATCATCTCCGGTACGGAAGGGATTTTTCCGGAGATCCGCTGATCCCGTCCTGGAACGATGATACCCGTCTGGTCCTCGTGGGGCATTCCTTCGGAGGGGTTACGGTGCGTCTCTTTTCGGAGCTTTTGAAAAACGGGAGTGAAGAGGAGAAGCAGGGTACTCCGGCAGAAACCCTGTCCCCGCTTTTTACCGGCGGCATGTCGGAGAGGATCCACAGCATCCTGACCCTCGCCGCACCTTCCAACGGCACCACCGCGTATGCGACCTTTGAGGATCCGAAATTTGAACGGAAGCCGGTAAAGGCTCCCTGGTGGAGCGGGATCCCGGGAAAGCTGATGAAGGACAAGCTGAAGCCGCAAAAGGACGGACGGGACCGCAGGGATTATGCGGATCACGATATGCATATCGACCATGCGCTGAAGCTGAACGAACGGATCGAAACCCTCCCGGGAGTCTATTATTTTTCCGTTCCCTTCAGCTGCAGCACAAGGCAGCCGGACGGGACATATACCTCCGGACGGATCGAGCCCCTTCTGGTGAAGTTCTGCGACCGGATCGGCGCATATTCCGGCTGTACGGAGGGAGGCTTCCGGGTAGATGAGAGCTGGCGGGAAAACGACGGACTGGTCAATACCATCTCCGCCAAGGCACCCTTCCATGCTCCTCAGAAGCCCTTTGAAAAGGATGATATCCGAAAAGGCGTCTGGAATGTATTCCCGGTGAGGCAGGGGGATCATATGTGGGCGCAGGGAGGGATGATTTACAGGCATCATATCCGGAGATATTACCGGAAGCTGCTGGAGATGATCGATTCTCTGGACTGACGGCAGCGTAAGAGGACCGGACACGGGGCAGGGAGAAGGAAATTCATAATAGGGGCAATTGCAAAAGGGATTCTGTAACAGTGAACCGTCATAAGGGATCCGCCGCGGGCGGTACCCGTATGAAATTTAAAGAAGGGGGTATTTATATGGATTACAGCAACGATCATATCGTCTATGACAATGCCGGAAATCCGGAGCTTCATGCGGAGGATACGGCAACCATCATGGATCTCTTCCGGAATGCGGGAAGGGCTTTTGGAGACAAGACCTTTCTGAAATGGGAGAAGGATGACACCGTATACGAAAAGAGCTATGCCCAGATCAGCGCAGACGCTGAGAAGATAGCGGCCTGGACCGAGGAGATGGCCGAGGAATACGGCCATAAGCTCCATGTGGCGCTTTTGGGAAGGACCGGATACGAATATATCACGGTGCTTCTGGGGGTAACGGGCTCCGGCTCCGTGGCGGTTCCGCTGGATGTGCAGCTCTCCCCGGAAAATCTTAAAAATAACGTGAGAAAGGCCGACATCGACATTCTCTTATATGACTGGGAATTTGAACCCCAGGCCTCATTCCTGATCGAAAACTGCGAAAAGGTGAAGCGGATCATCTGTCTTCAGAGAGTCAGGCGGAGGGTAAGCGTTCCCGTGATCCTGGAAACGCCCATCGAGCACAGGCTTGCCCATACGGCATCTCCGGAGGACTGTGCGCTGATCATCTTTACCTCCGGTACCTCCGGGGTATCCAAAGGGGTGATGCTTTCCCACGCAAACTGCATCGACAATATCTTCTGCAACGATGACCTGGGGGATCAGTACCATGAGGTCGCCCTGAACGTGCTTCCGATCAATCATGTCTTCTGCCTGAACGGAGACGTGCTGACCCTTTTCCGCTACGGTACGGAGCTGGCTGTCTGCAACGATCTGAAAAAGCTGTTCCATTCCATTGAGTTTTTCCAGCCCACCTATGTCAGGATGGTTCCGATGATGCTGAAGGCCGTAAACAGCCACCTGCAGATGGCCATGAAGCAGGACGGGCTGAATGCGGATGAAGCCAGGGAAAAGGTCCTGGGCAAAAGACTGCATAAGCTGATCAGCGGCGGAGGGTATCTCTCCAGGGAGCTGGCGGACGGTCTGGCGTCCTTTAAGATCGAAGTGGGGCAGGGCTACGGTATGTCCGAATGCTCTCCGAAGATCTCCGTTCCTCATTACGGCAGAGCGGATAAAAGAGGCTCCGTCGGATTCCTTGTCAGAGGCGTGGAGGCACGCATCGTGGACGGAGAGCTCCAGGTAAAGAGCCCTTCCGTGATGATGGGGTATTACAAGGATCCGGAAAGGACAAAGGAAGCCATTACGGAGGACGGTTTTTTATGCACCGGGGATCTGGCCACCATCGATGAGGAGAATTTCGTATATCTGACCGGACGGAAGAAGAACCTCATCATTTTGAGCAACGGAGAGAATATCAGTCCGGAGTCCATCGAGGACCGGTTCGACAGTGATCCTCTGGTGGCGGATATCCTGGCATACGAATCCGGAGACAGGATCGCGGCGGAGGTCTATCCGAATTATGAATATGCCCAGAAGATGGGGATCACGGATATTCAGGCCTCGGTACAGGCCCTGGTGGATAAGCACAACGGGGAGCTTCCCACGTATTCCAGGATCAGCTCTCTGATCATCCGGAAGAATCCCTTCGAGAAGACCGCATCCAAGAAGATCATCCGCAGCAGATATTTCGAGGAGAAAAACGCGAAGGAAGGCAGGGCTGCGCAGATCGAAAAGCCCGAAAACGAGGTGCAGCAGGTTCTTTATGACATCCTGGTCAGGGTAACCGGGAATGAGCTGATCGGAATCCATGACAATCTGAACGACTGCGGTCTGGATTCCATGGGCAGCATCCTTTTGATCGAGGAAATAGAGAAGCAGCTGAAAAAGGGGATCAGCTACAACGATCTCATCGATAATAACACGATAGCGAAGATCGCGGCGGTGCTGGATTCCGCCTCGGACGATCAGCAGACCTATCCTCCCCAGCCCGTTTATCCTCTCACAAACATGATGATGTATTTCGGATATGTCATCCGGGGAAATACCACGGGAAATCTGCCCTTTACCTTTGAACTGGATCCCGCCTTGGATCTTGAGAAGCTGAAGGGAGCCATCGTGGAGGTGCTTAACGCGCATCCGGGCTTGAAGGGGATCATTAAGCCGGCGGAAAACAAGTATCTGGCTCTGTACCGGAACGATGAGGATCAGCCGGATATTCCGGTGGTTAAGCTCACGGATGCGGAATGGGAGGAAGAAAGGAAGCATCTCGTGGTGCCCTTTGCCTATAATGAAAACGACAGGCTCTATCATATCCGGCTCTATCAGACGGAGAGCTCGAAATATATGCTGTTTGACGTGGCGCATATCATGGGCGACGGCATGACGATGAACATCCTGCTGGAGGATGTGAACAGGGCTTATGCCGGGCAGCCCGTGGAGAAGGAGCGCTATACGTTTTATGATTACATTCTGGATGACAGAAAGCGGGAGGAGATGGGAGTCAGGGCCAGAAATACCCGCTATTACGACGGGCTGCTGGACGGCTACAGGATGTCCAGGTCCGTGCTGAACAAAAAGGGAGGCGGCGATCTGGATCATGAAGAGCAGGATGTGATCCGCCGGAGACTTGGCAGGCTCACAAAGCTGAAGATAGAATATTTCTGCAATCAGCAGGGAGTATCGGAAAACGTTCTGTTTTATACCGCCTTTAATTACTGTGTCGGCCTTTTCTCGGATGAGAAGGATGTCATGACCTGCAGTATCCACAGCGGCCGGACGGACGGGAGATGGAGAAGGCTGGCGGGATCGCTTTTCCTGACTTATCTTTGCCGTCAGCAGACTCTGCCCCACGAAACAACCCTTTCCCTTCTGAAACGGATGGGACGGCAGATCATGGATACCATGCGCTGCCAGATCTCCGTACCGAGAGAGGGAGAAATGTTTTTCCAGTATCAGGGAGACATCATAGAGATCGATGAGGTGGGAGGCCTGCCGGCAAAGAGGCTGCATCCCCAGCTGGATTCCCTGCCCTTCCATATGCAGGTGATGTCGGATAAGAACGGCTTTTATACAGAACTCCGTTTCTGGAAAAACCGATTCGACAGAGACCTGCTGGAGGAATTCCTGGACTGCTATGAGGCGGTGATCCTTGCCATGGAAACGGAGCCCTCCGCAAGACGGCTGAAGAAGCATATCCCGGATCAGTATATCCCGAAGCATATCCTCATGGAGGCTTCCTATATCAACCGCGAGGCGGGTACGGACCTTATCAGGGAAGCGGGACCGGAGGAGAAGGTCAGGGTCTATGTGCTGGATGACAGATACGTGAAAAAACCCTTCGGAGCCTGGGGAGAGCTGTATGTCAGCGTAAAGCCGGAGAACAGCAGGGATGAGATCGATAATCCCTACCGGGAGGGTGTGCTTTACGCTCCCGGGATTACGGCCAGGATCATGCCGGACGGCGGGCTTGACTTCCTGGAAAAGAGCGGCAGGATCGTGATGACCGACGGCCATAACGGGCGGCAGTATTATGATCTGGGCGGCCTTGAGGCTTCGCTTTCCCGAACGGAGGAGGTAAAGGACATCAGAACCTATATGACCTATGACAAGAAGGTCAATGAGATGAAGCTCATGATGGATCTGGAGCCCGGTGATCAGCCCTTTGTGAAAGAGGTCAGGGAGCGGCTTAAGGAGCAGTGCGGAGAGAAGATGATCCCCGCGGTGGTGAATATCATCATTGAAACATGACCGCCCTCACGGCTTTAAGCGGCGGAAGTGCCCCGTTTCGGGCCGCTGAAGCGGCTCATACAGATAAAGGAGGACATATGGAAAAAATGCATCCACTCACAGCTGCGCAGAATATGCATGATCAGTGGATCAGAAGCTATGGCACCCAGCAGGTATCGGGACTGAGCGTCGTGGCGGCTTTTCAGGCGGAGATGGACATCAAAGTGCTGAAGGACAGCATCAATGATGAGATCAAACGCTACAGCTGCCTGCGGATCAGATTTACGAGATCCGGAAAAAAGGGAGAGACCCTGCAGTATATCGCCCCTTTCCGCAAGCAGGATTTCCAGGAGAGGGATCTGACGGACATGACCCTCCGGGAAGCGGATGAGATCATGCAGAAATGGGCCTACGAAACCTTTGACGGCGACGATATCCCGATGTGTGAATTCTTCATCGTTCATCTTCCGGAAAATTACAACGGATTTTTCGTGCATATGGATCACAGACTGTGCGACTCGGTGGGGATCGCCGTCATGGTCAGTGATATCATGGAAATCTACGGGAATTACCGGTTCGGCAGCGGGCTTCCGGAGCCTCATGCCGGATTTGAGGAGGTGCTTTTACAGGATCTGGAAAGGGAGGCAAATCCGAAGAGAAAAGCCCGGGCAAAGAAATTCTGGGACAGCCAGCTGGATCTCTACGGCGAGCCCCTGTATTCGGACATACAGGGAAGGGAGATTCTGGAACGATCCAGGAAAAAGCACAGGAACCCGGAGCTTCGGGCTGCGGATATAGAGAAGAAGAACCTGAATGTGCTGGTGGCGGATTATGCGCTGGAGGCGGACAGCACCGGGCGGGTGATCGAATTCTGCAGGGAGAATCTGATCTCTCCCACAAACCTGCTCCTCCTTTTGATCCGTACCTATCTGTCGAAGGTCTGCGGAGGACAGGAGGATATTACGGTTGAGAATTTTATCTCCAGGAGGTCCACGCAGGATGAGATCTTTTCGGGCGGAAGCCGGACCCTCTGCTTCCCCTGCCGTACCGTGATCTCCGCCGATACGACCTTCCTGGATGCCGCGCGCAGGATCCAGGATGTGCAGAATCATGTTTATATGTACGGAAGCTATGATCCGGAGCTGATCCGGGAGGAGATGCGGAAAAGATACCATACCCCGAAGGATACCGGCTATGTCAGCTGCTACCTCACCTATCAGCCGCCCATGCCCGCAAATAATGCCGCATTCCGTCTGCCTACCCATATCAAATGGTTCGCAAACGGCGCCGCCACCAAGAAGATGTATCTGACCGTATCCCATCTTGCCGACGGAAGGCTGAATTTCTCTTATCATTATCAGGACGCGGAGCTGACGGAAAAAGACATGGAGATCCTTTATTATTACATGATGCGGATCTTATTCCGCGGGATCGAGGATCCGAAGCGGACGCTGGGAGAGATCATGGAGATGGTATGACAGCTGCCGCGGATACGAACAATACAAAGCTTTTGAAAGGAGAATACAACAATGGAAGAAAAGTTTAAGGAGATCATCGCCAGATACTGTACCGTCCCCGCCGGGGAGATCACGGATGACATGACCTTCCGGGATGACCTGGGCTTAAGCTCCTTTGATCTGATGACCTTCCTCGGGGATCTGGAGGATGAATTCGATGTGGAGTTCGACCTTGGTGCGGATGAGAGCAAGCTGAGCGGGATCCGGACCGTGGGGGACGCGATCGAGTTTCTGAAAGATTATGTAAACTGATTATGAAAACCAATTACGTAAACTGATTATGTTGACTGTTTATGTAAACCAATTACGTAAACAAATTATGTTAATGAAGATGCGGAATGTGAATGACAGGAAACGAGTATTCATCTGCAAAACCGGAGAAGGAGAACAATGCCATGAATAAAACCATTTACAGTCTTTGGGCGAAAAGCGGAGAAAGCTTTGCGGATCTGGCGGCGATCCGATGGCTGGAGGGAAAGGAAATACGGGAATATACCTACAGACAGTTCGGAGAGAAGATTTCCGCGGTGCGCAGGGGTCTTTTTGCCCTTGGTTTTTCGGAGACGAATATCACCCTTCTCGGCACCAGCTCACCGGAATGGGTCTGCGCGTATATGGGGATCATAACCGGGAAAAATACGGCCGTTCCGCTGGATGCGGCCCTTCCTCCCGCGGATCTGATCAGCCTCATTGTGCGTTCGGAATCCACAGGGGTCTTTCTGGATCCCAAATTTGCGGCGCTTGCAGGGCCGATCAGGGAGAAATGCCCGGCGGTGAAGAAGATCTGGATGCTTTCCGGAGAGGCTCCGGAGGGCACGGAGTCCCTTGATTCCCTGACGGAAGCCGGAAGAAACGCGGAAGAAGCGCCGCTGCCGGAGGAGGAGGATCTTTCGATGATCGTCTTTACCTCGGGAACCACCGGAAAGAGCAAGGGAGTGATGCTGACGCAGAAAAACCTGTATACCAATGTGGAGGCGATCCTGTATAAGGTCGATCCCGGTATCGTCTTTTTAAGCGTGCTTCCGGTACATCATGCGTTCTGCCTGGTCATGGACTGGCTGCAGGGCTTCATGATGGGAGCCGTGGTCTGCATTAACGATTCCCTGCTTCATATGGTGAGAAACATGAGTGTGTTCAAACCGGATGTGATGCTGATGGTCCCCCTGATGATCGAGACCATATATAAAAGGATCAGGGCAGCGGGGCCGGAGGCTCCGGCGGAGGTGATCGCCGAGAAGGTATTCGGCGGGAAGCTGAAGACCGTATTTACCGGAGGCGCTCATCTGGAAAACTTTTATATCGATGAATTTGAAAAGTACGGGGTACAGGTGCTGGAAGGCTACGGGATGTCCGAATGCTCTCCCGTCATCAGCTCCAACAGGGTACATGATTTCAAAAAGGGCTCCATCGGAAAGCCCCTTCCCGGTGTGGAGATATCCTTTGAAAACGGCGAGATCCTGGTCAGAAGCAGCAGTGTCATGAAGGGCTATTACCACATGGAGGAGGAGACGGCGGAGGCCTTGAAGGACGGCTGGCTCCATACGGGAGATAAGGGCTATATGGACGAGGACGGCTATCTCTTCATCAACGGGAGGGTGAAAAATCTGATCATCCTCTCAAACGGTGAAAATATCTCTCCGGAGGAGATCGAAGGCAAGCTTGCGCTGAATCCGGTCATTTCGGAGATCGTGGTCACGGGGGAAAACAATGCCCTGACCGCCAGGGTCTTTCCGGAGGAGGCGGTTACGAAGGATATGTCCGCGGAGGATGTGAAGGCCGCCGTCCAGAAGGTGCTGGATGATTACAACCGGGAGCAGCCTACCTACAGACAGCTTTCCCGGCTTGTGATCAGGGAAAATCCTTTTATCAAGAATTCGGCGAGGAAGATCCTGCGCACGGAGGTGCTCCGGGATGAGCCTCAGGGCTGAAAAGAAAAGGACGGAAGACAGATGAACAGAACAGAGAAAATACTGGATACGGACAGGGGCTATCACATCTCCTGTCTGGACGGAAGCGCGGCGGACCAGAGGGCCATGATCCTCTGCCTCCATGGATTTGCCGGAAGCAAGAGGAGCCTGATGATCGAACGGCTTCACAATGTTATGGCGGAGCGCCGGAGCGGTACCTTTACCTTTGACTGGCCCGGTCACGGCGAGAGTGATGCGCCGTCCTCAAAGCTTACGCTGGAAAACTGCATGAAGGACCTGAAGGAGGCCCGTGAGTATGCGGCAGGGAAGTACGGTGTGCCGGTGTGGTGCTTTGCCACAAGCTTCGGCGGCTACCTTGCCATGCTGTATCATCAGAAGGAGCCGGAGGTCTTTGATAAGATCATGCTGCGCTCCCCGGCTCTCAGGATGGCGATGGTCATGAAGTCGGCCATGAAGGAGGAGAAGCTGAACCGTTTCATGAGCGGAGAGGCGGTGGATTTCGGTCATGATAGGCCTCTGCTCTTAAACAGGGCGGTTTATGACGAGCTCTGCCGGAATGATGTGTTTGAGATGCCTCCCGCATATCCTGAAAGGATCCGGATCATTCACGGGGACAGCGACGAAATGGTGCCCTGTGAGCATTCGAGGGAATACGCGGAAAAGTACGGGATCACTCTTCATTTTTGCAGGGGAGCGGGCCATGAATATGATCATCCCGGGGATGCGGAATGGGTCATGAAGGAGGCTGTGGATTTTTTTGCGGCGGATGATGCGGGAAGCGAAAGCTGAGGCGGCATCAGAGGCATGCGGGGCAAGGGAGTGGAATGAATAATTATTCGGAAACCAGAAAGATCGTGGTCATAAGCGCGAGGGACAGCTTTCTGTCCAAGAGCCTGGTCACGAAGCTGGAGGAAATGAATATCTATACCGTATTTGCGCATGCGCAGATAAAGGAGATCGAGACTTCGGCGGATAAGGCGGTGCTGATCATCCTCTTCCTCAGCGAGGAGCTGTCGGAAATGCCCAGGGTGCTCATCTTCCTGAAGGATCTCATACAGGACAGGGGAATCGGCCTGATCATGATCGGGGAGGAGCCGCATTACGAGCTTGTGAAAAAGACGATCCCGGAACACATGATAACGGAATGGTTTAAGAGGCCCATCGATATGGACCGGCTGACCCGGAGGATCAGTCTCTATATTTCAGAGAATACGGGACTGAGGAGAAAAAAGACCGTATTGATCGTGGATGATGATATCACCTATATGCGCACCGTCTATGAATGGCTGAAGGCGGATTATCGTGTGGGAATGGCATCAAACGGAGTGCAGGCCATCAGCTTCCTGGCAAAGAATAAGGCGGATCTTGTATTGCTGGATTACGAGATGCCGATCGCGAACGGCCCGCAGGTGCTTCAGATGCTGAAGAACGACTCCGAAACAGGGCAGATCCCGGTAATGTTCCTTACGGGACACGGAGACAAGGAAAGCGTGATGTCCGCTGTTTCCTTAAGCCCTGTGGATTATCTGCTGAAGACGATCGACAGGCGGGGGCTTCTGGATAAGCTGAAAGCCTTTTTTGAAAAAGCGTGAGGCGGAATGGGCATAGTATGACTTTAAGAGAGCTGGAAATCGGGAAAAGCGGCAGGATCACGGCGGTCGGCGGCGAAGGAGCGCTCAGGCAGCACCTCCTGGACATGGGAGTCATTCCGGAGACGGAGGTATGCATTGTCAAGTATGCTCCCCTGGGGGATCCGATGGAGGTCAGGATCCACGGCTACGAGCTGACCCTCCGGCTTGCGGAGGCGGATGCCATCGAGGTGACGGAGCTTGCGGGGAACCGGGCGGAAGACAGCGGAGGTGCCGTAAGGAAGCAGAGAGAGCATCCGGGCCTCGGCGAGGGGGGGAAATATCATGCGAAGGGAAGCGGGGATCCTCTGCCGGAGGGAACGCAGCTCACCTTTGCCCTGGTGGGAAATCAGAACTGCGGAAAGACGACGCTTTTTAATCAGCTGACAGGCTCCAACCAGCATGTCGGCAATTTCCCGGGAGTCACGGTAGACCGCAAGGACGGAGTGATCAAGGGACATCCGGATACGCTGGTGACAGATCTGCCGGGTATTTATTCCATGTCTCCCTACAGCAGCGAGGAGATCGTCTCCCGGAATTTTGTGCTGGGTGAAAAGCCGAAGGGCATTATCAATATCGTGGATGCGACCAACATCGAAAGAAATCTGTATCTGACCATGCAGCTTCTGGAAATGGATGTGCCGATGGTCGTCGCATTGAATATGATGGATGAGCTGGCGGCAAACGGCGGCAGCGTGGATGTGAATGCCATGGAGGGGATGCTGGGTGTGCCTGTGGTGCCCATCTCCGCGGCAAAGGGTCAGGGGATCGAGGAGCTGATCGATCATGCGATACATGTGGCGCATTTCAGGGAGAAGCCGGGAAGACATGATTTCTGCGGACCGGAGGACCACGGAGGAGCGGTGCACCGCTGCCTGCATGCCGCGGGGCATCTGATCGAGGATCATGCGAAAAAAGCGGGGCTTCCCTACCGGTTTTCCGCTTCGAAGGTGATCGAGGGCGACGAGCAGATCATCGAGCGCCTGATGCTGGATCAGAATGAGAAGGAAGCGATCGAACACATCGTACGGCAGATGGAGAATGAGAGAGGGCTGGATAAGAGCGCTGCCATAGCGGATATGCGGTTCTCCTTTATCCGGAAGGTCTGCGAGGAGTCCGTGATCAGACCCGGTGAAAGCAGGGAGCGGATCCGGAGTGAAAAGCTCGATTCCTTTCTTACCGGGAAGTTTACCGCGATCCCGGCCTTCATCTGTATCATGGGGATCGTTTTTTATCTGACCTTCACTGTCATCGGCGGGAGGCTTCAGGGGCTGCTTGAGACGGCGATCTCTGCGGCCTCGTCGGCAGCGGAACGGGCCATGACCTCGGCGAATGTAAATCTTACTCTGAGGGACCTT
>CACZNS010000289.1 GCA_902782575.1 uncultured Lachnospiraceae bacterium | reverse complement strand
TCGGCGCGGGGAATATCTTCCGGGCGTTTCAGGCAAACGCCGCCCAGAGGCTGCTGAATGAAGGAGTCTTTGACCGCGGGATCACGGTGGTGGAGGGCTTTGATTACGAGATCATCGAAAAGATGTACAGACCCCATGACGACCTGTCGATCCTCGTGACCTTAAAGGCGGACGGAACGGTGGAGAAGACCGTGGTCGGAAGCATCGCGGAGTCCTGCATCCTGGATTCGGAGAATGAGGCGGAGTTCGGACGGCTGAAGGAGATCTTTTCCGCGGACTCCCTTCAGCTTGCCACCTTTACGATTACCGAGAAGGGCTACAGCCTGACGGACGGAAGCGGGGAGGTGCTCAAGGCGGTGGCCGCGGACTATGAGGCGGGGCCGGAAAAGCCCTCAAGCTACATCGGCAAGGTGGCAGCCCTACTTTATACCCGCTATTTAAGCGGAAGGAAAAAGATCGCCATGGTCAGCACCGACAACTGCTCCCATAACGGGGACAAGCTGCACGCCGCCATGAGGGCCTTCGCCGAAAAGTGGACGGAAAACGGCAGGGCCGAAAAGGATTTCCTGGCCTATATCGAGGACGAGAAGACGGTTTCCTTCCCCTGGACCATGATCGACAAGATCACTCCCAGGCCGGATCCGTCGGTGGAGGAGCTGCTGGAAAAGGACGCCATCGAGGGTCTTGAAAATGTGGTCACCTCCAAAAAGACCTACGTGGCTCCCTTCGTGAACGCGGAGGAGAGCGAGTATCTGGTGATCGAGGACAAATTCCCGAACGGAAGGCCGGAGCTGGAAAAGGCGGGCTTCCTCTTTACCGATAAGGAGACCGTGGACAAGGTGGAGCGGATGAAGGTCTGCACCTGCCTGAATCCCCTTCATACGGCCCTTGCCGTTTTCGGCTGTCTGCTGGGGTTTGAGCGGATCTCGGAGGAGATGAAGGATCCGGAGCTTAAGGCTCTGGTGGAGCGGATCGGCTATACTGAGGGGCTTCCGGTGGTCACCGACCCCGGCGTGCTGGATCCGAAGGAGTTTATCGATACGGTGCTTACCGTCAGGATCCCGAATCCCTACATGCCCGATACGCCCCAGAGGATCGCGACGGACACCTCCCAGAAGCTTCCGATCCGCTACGGCGAGACCATCAAGCGGTATCTGAACGAGAAGCGGAACATGGAGGATCTGAAGCTGATCCCCCTGGTCTTTGCGGGATGGCTTAGGTATCTGATGGCAAAGGATGATAACGGAAAGGCCTTTGAGCTGAGCCCGGATCCGATGCTTGAGACGGTGACTCCCTGCGTGAAGGACTTACCCTTCGGGGATGCGGAGGCTTCGAAGGCGGCCGTGAGCGAGGTGCTTCATAATAAAGCGATCTTCGGGACAGACCTTTATGAGGCGGGCCTTGCGGAGAAGGTAAAGGATTACTTTGCGGAGCTTACCGCGGGAACGGGAGCGGTCAGGGCAGTGCTTGTAAAATATACGGCCTGAAGGAGAAGGCAGAGCATAAAACGGTAAACCGTTATACGAGTAGGAGGAATAAAAATGAATCTGAATCTGAAACCGGAAAAGGAATGTACCTATGATGCGGTATCTCTGGGGGAGGTCATGCTGCGGCTGGACCCCGGAGAGGGGAGGATCAGGACCGCCAGGAATTTCCGCGTATGG
The DNA here is from genome assembly GCA_902782575.1 of uncultured Lachnospiraceae bacterium. Lineage (GTDB taxonomy): Bacteria > Bacillota > Clostridia > Lachnospirales > Lachnospiraceae > NK4A144. Next base: position 1,209 of record CACZNS010000289.1, on the reverse strand, counting down.
GAAGGCGGAGGAGAATACAACGTGATCCGCGGGCTGCGGCGCTGCTTCGGCCTGAAGACCGCTGTGATCACGGCATTTGCGGACAATGAGGTGGGCAAGCTCATGGAGGATCTGATCCTGCAGGGCGGTGTGGATACCTCTCTCATCAAATGGATGGAAACGGACGGCATCGGCCGTGTCTGCCGGAACGGCCTGAACTTCACCGAGAGGGGCTTCGGCATCCGCGGTGCGCTGGGGTGCTCCGACAGGGCAAATACGGCGATCTCAAAGGCAAAGCCGGAGGATTTTGATTTCGAGCATATCTTCGGGGAGCTGGGAGTCAGATGGTTCCATACCGGCGGCATCTACGCGGCTCTTTCCGAGCAGGCCTGCACCACCGTCCTCGCCGCCATAAAGACCGCGAAGAAATACGGGACCGTGGTTTCCTACGACCTGAACTACCGGCCCTCCATGTGGAGCGCCATCGGCGGAAAGGAGAAGGCGCAGGAGGTCAATAAGGAGATCGCGAAATATGTGGATGTGATGATCGGCAACGAGGAGGACTTCACCGCCTGCCTGGGCTTTGAGATCGAGGGCAACGATGAGGGGCTTAAAAAGCTGAATATCGACGGCTACAGGAAGATGATCAACAAAGCGGCGGAGACCTATCCGAATTTCAAGGTGGTGGCCACCACCTTGAGGGAGGTGCATACCGCCACGAACAACGACTGGAGCGCACTCTGCTGGGCAGACGGCGAGATCTGCAAGGCAAAGGATTATAAGGAGCTGGAGATCATGGACCGCGTGGGCGGCGGAGATTCCTTTGCCTCCGGTCTGGTCTACGGGCTTATGACCACGGAGGATGCGGAAACGGCCGTAAACTACGGTGCCGCTCACGGAGCTCTGGCCATGACCACGCCGGGGGATACCACCATGGCAAGTAAAAAGGAAGTGGAGGCCGTTATGGGAGGCGCCGGAGCGAGGGTGCAGAGATAGATACCGTTTCCGGCATTATCGTTCCGCAGGACTGACCGCAGAAGAGGGTTTGGCGATTTATGTCAACTTGCTCCTGCGGATTCCGGTGAAGGATGATCAAGGCGGGGTTGGCGAGTTATGTCGACCTCGCCTTTTCACTTTTTGTTGCTAGTATAACGGTTCTTAAATACCTGGACCAATTGCTTGCCTGCTTATCCCGATAGCACGCATCTGAAAGCCTCGACGGTCTCCACT
>CACZNS010000288.1 GCA_902782575.1 uncultured Lachnospiraceae bacterium | reverse complement strand
CGAAGCAGCTGTCCCGTCCGTCCGGCTCTCCGTCTTCGTTGCTGCCGCGGCGGCCCCCTGAGACCTGCTCTCTGCGGAAGAATCCGCCGCAGATCCCTCTGCCGCGGGCTTCTCTTCCGCTCCGCTGCCCTGCGCCGCGGAGGCATCCGCCCCGGAAGGTGACTGCCCGGGGACGGAAGCCTCAGACGCCGTCTGCTTCATTTCATCCGCCCAGGAGCCCTCCGCATCCGGCACTCCCACGTCATCCACCGGTCTCATCGGCTGATGCACCGCGCTGTTGTCGCTCTCCGTCCCGTTCGAGAGTCTTTCCGCCTGCGCCAGCAGAACCTCGTTTTCATCGACCATACCGAGCTGCTCCGCCCTTTGGCGGATCTCGTCGTCCGTAAGAGAGGTCTTTTTTCTTCCGCCTGCGGAGAGCACCAGTGTTGTCACGAGGATCCCGATCCCGAGTCCCCTGAGATAATACTTAAGCTTCATTGCACCTTCCCCGCCAGATCGATCTTTAAGCGCACTTCTCCGACCCCGATGCCGAGCTCTCTGGCGATGTCCACATCCGACATGCCGCTCTGATGCAGCTCAAGGACCCTGGAGCTTGCGCGCGCCTGAGCGGCTGCAGGCTCTGCCGCGGCGGGAGATACGGGCGCCTCTTCTTTCTTCTCCGGTATGATCCCTTCAAAAGAGGTGGGCGCAAACATCCTCGGGATCTTGATGGAATGCTCCTGCGGTTTTACGGGAGCAGGAGCCGGTGCTGCCGGCTTGATCTGGGGCGCTGCTGCCTGCGGAGCGCTCACGGGAGCAGGTGCCGGTGCCGGTGCAGGCGCCGGTACAGGAGCCGGTGCAGGCGCCGGTGCAGGCTGCCTGGCGGGAGCGGCAGACGTTACGCTGTCGATCTTGCGAACCGTATTTTTGATGTCCGCGGTCTTGTCGTTCAGCATATCGTAAAGGAAGAGTACCTCCTTATGATTGCGCTCGATCTCATCCGTTACAGTCTTTCCGTATTCATTGATGGCCATGATCTTATCGTTGGTGATGCGTTCCATGGTCCGCTGGGTATCGTCCTGCGCGATGCCGCACTCCATCGTCACGATCTCGTTGATCCTGCGCCTGGTCTCATCGATGGTCTGGTCCGCCATCCGTCTGATCTCATCCTGCACTCCGGAAAGATCCGGTGCTGCAAGCTGTTCTTTATTCTTTTTTCCTTTTGCCTCCGGCACGATAAATCCTGCCGCAAAAATAACTGCCCCGAGGATCAGGAGCAGTATTTCTGTAACACTCATATGGAAATGCTAAAGCCTCCCTTGTTTTTTACAACGACCTTCCCGTCGGTGTTCTTCTTTCCCGGCCTTCTGGCCCCGCCGTCGCCGGCGTATTCATTGCTTCCCTTGCCGCTGGCATCAAACCCGGCGGTAGGACCGTCCGCATTGTCTTTTGACTGTACCGTATGTACCTTATCATCCGCCTGCTCCTCCACATCCGCTTCCGTGGAGCTCTGGATCAGCGCGGCCCTGGCATCGTCCGTATGCCGGGCTGCCGCGATCTCCGGCGTGGCGGAGATCATTCCGTTCAGATAGATCGGAGAAATCGCCATTTCTGTCACCTCCTGTTCATTTCTTCCTTCAGCGCTGCCCTCCGGGATGCCGCTTCCGTCTGCATCACGGGGCATCTTCTTTTCCTTCTGCGCTGCCCTCCGGGATGCCGCTTCCGTCCGCATCACGGGGCATCTTCTTTTCCTTCATCGCTGCCCTCCGGGATGCCGCATCCGTCCGCATCACGGGGCATCTTCTTTTCCTTCAGCGCTGCCCTCCGGGATGCCGCATCCCTTTCATTACATGGGCATCATCTTCACATCGCCGCCCTCCTTCCGGAAGCGGCAGTAATGATAGTCTGTCTTAAGGATCAGGGACGCCTCGGATACCACAACGTGAGTGCCCGCGTAGGCCTGGCCCGAAACCACGATCTGTGCCTTGGACTCTTCCTCCGGTGTCACGGAGAGCTTCTTCAGCTTTTCCTCGATGGACAGAAGCTCTTCCTTTGACTTGCGCACCATGGCATTGATATCCTGCATCTGCTTGACCTGATCCGGCGGGAGCTTTTCTCCCTTCTGGAGCTTCTGTGCCATGGCCACAAGCACCGGCTCCAGGCGGGCAAGCACCTTCTTATGCTCCTCTCTCTCCTTCTCGAGCTTCGCTGCCTCCGCTTTTATGGAGGGATCCACCCCGACCTCGATCACCGTATCGGTCCCCATGTCGGAGCCGATGGTCTTTGCCTCCACCAGATTGCCGGAGTGCACATGACCTCCGGTGATGAAGCCCTTCTTACCCTGTACGATGATCTTATCCCGGGCGGAGACCTCGCTGTTCAAGATCAGCTCGCTCTGGATCAGCCCGCCGGACTCCACCCTGGCCGAGTTGATATATTTCGTGATAACGGAGGACCCGGCCTTCACCACGCCCTTGCCCATTCCGTTGATGCCCCGGGCCACCTGCACCTGGCCGCCGGCCTCCACCTCCGCCGCTTCTATGATGCCCTGCACATGGATGTCGCCGGTCGCCTTGACCTTATAGCCGGTGGTGATATTGCCCCGCACCAGCACGTTTCCTTCAAAATCTACATCTCCCGTGGAAACATCCACATTGGTCAGATCCAGCACCCCGGATACGAAGACTGTGCCCTCGATGAGGGTCACATGCCCGTCGATATCCGAGATCATCTTCGTCCCGTCCCCGGAGATGGTGATATCCCGTCCGAACTTGACGGAAGGCTTCTTAACCTCCCGCGGATAGGCAATATTGCCGTATACATCCGTCCCGGTCTTTCCGGGAACCTCCGGCCTGATGTTCGCCAGCACCTGCCCCTTGGTGCAGGCACGCACAAGCCCCAGGGAATGGAAATCCACCGAACCGTCCTCATTGGTCTTCGGCCGGGCGAGGGGATCCGTCTCGAAGAGATACTCGATGCTCCCGTCCGTTCCCTCCTGCACGGGCACTCCCTTTGCCAGCACATAGTCCGTGCAGTAGCGGCGCTCCTTTAAGAACCTCTGAACGGCATTCATGTCAAGCTCCGCCTTGATCTTTTGGGCCGTGAAATCTCCCTTGATCTCCGCTGCCGTGATCTCTCCGGCTCCCTCCGTAGGGGGATAGAACCGGGCCGTTACCGTCATCTTATCGTCGGATACATCCAGAAGCAGGGATTCCGGGATCGGATAGGTCTTCTCCCGGTTCAGCCTGTGCAATCCGTCCTTGTTGGCACTGACCGCTGAAAAAAGCGGCACCTTGTCGTACTGGATCCGGTGAAGGATCAGATAATCCTCCAGCTCCCGCATATCGACAGGCTTGCCGCTTCCTTGTGATTCAACCAACCGGATCCAGGTCTCGTCCCCCTTCAGAACGATCTGAAAATAGCCGTTTCTTCCTTCTTCCATATCTTCCCCTTACCTTCCCCCCGAAAGGGTCTGCCTATCGGGTATCAGTCAGGTATCCCATATATTTCCCGAGTTTGACTCTCATTTTGGAAAGGGCCTTTACATGAAGCTGAGAAACTCTGGACTCGGACACCTCTAAAATGTTGCTGATCTCCTTCAGTGTCAGCTCTTCATAGTAGTAAAGCAGGATAACCTTCCGCTCTTTCTCGGTCAGAAGCTCCAGGGAATCCGCCAGCATCTTTCGAAGCTCTGCCTGCTCCACCACTTCCTCGGGCCCTGCCTCGTCGGAAGGGATCGTATCGCGGCTGGCGCTGCCCTCGTCGCTGTTGTTGTCGTTGAATTCGTTCAGAGAGATCACGTTCGTGACCGCCATCTGGGACTGCCATTCCGTGTACTCATCCTGGGTGATGCCAAGCTTATCCGCGATCTGCTCATCGGTGGCATTCTGCCCGGTCTCCGCTTCCACGGCCTTCGTCGCCTCGTCGATCTGCCGCTGGCGCTGGCGGATCGTTCTCGGGATCCAGTCCATCTTGCGGATCTGATCCAGGATCGAGCCTCTGATCCTCAAGGATGCGTAGGTCTCGAACTTCACATCCTTTTTGGCATCAAATTTGTCGATCGCATCGATCAGACCAAATACACCGTAGCCCACCAGATCATCGTACTCGACATTATAGCCGAGATACATGCTCAGCCGCCCTGCCACAACCTTGACCAGCGGGGCATATTCTATGATGATTTTTTCCCGGAGCTGCGGGGAATGAGTCTTGCTGTAATCATCCCACAGCTTCTGCCGTTCGGAATCTTTCATAAGTCCTTACTCTTCAATCAGATTTATTCTCCGCCTGTATTGACATTCTCATTGATCACGGGAGCTTCCTCCTCCCGGGATGCGCCGGCTTCCTCTCCTTCTCCCGGCTCTCCGCCTTCCCCTTCCGTTAGTTCCTCCCCGTTCTCTCCGGCCTCTGTTTCCTCAACCGGTCTCGGGATCCTGATCCGATCCAGAAACATCTTAACAATATCTCCGATGATCAGAAAGACGATGAGACTGATCAGGATACAGAGCAGCGCCTTCCACATCGGAAAGCCCTGGATCGTCACATCGATGGCCACAGCCGCCCCGCCGAGCAGCATGACCACGGCAGGCACCGGGCGGGTCTTGAGCTTTATGCCCTCGTCCTTTTCCTCTTCCTGCCCTTCACCGGCAGCAGCGGCATCCGCCCCTTCCTCTCCGGCATCTCCGGACTTCTTTGGTGCTTCGCCGCTTTCGATATTTTCCAGCTCGTCTTCGTTCATATCGTCTTAACCGGCTTGCCTACGGACTTGATCACAAAGTCGCCGGTTTCCGGAAAGAACTCCACCGTCCGGCCATAATTTAAGCCCGTGTCCTCCGCCTTGATGGGGATGCCCAGCTCCCTCAGCTTTTTCTTGACGGCTTCCACATTCCGGTCGCCCACGCGCATCATCTGCGTATTATTCTGAAAAGCAAACATCTGCGCGCCGCCCGCGATCTTTGCCACCATCATCTTTCGCCGTGCCCCGGCCTTTTCCATCAGCCTTACGAGCTCCGCCACACCGGTATCCGCAAACTTCGCGATATTGACATTGTTCTTGATCTCTTTGCTGTCCGGCAGCATTACATGCGCCAGACCTCCGACCTTATTGCCGGTATCCCTGATCGCCACACCCACACAGGAACCGAGTCCGAGCGTTGTGATCGCATTGGGACTCATACAGAGCTTCAGATCAGCCATACCGACTTTTATCATTTCAGCCATGAAAGCGTCTCTCCTCCAAGTATCAGTTCTGCATTACTCCTAACGCACCCAGAAGCTTCCCGTATGACGGCATATCCGGAACCATGACGAAGAAGCCGTTCAGAGCTTCGTCTCCCGTAAAGGCTGTCTGGATCAGAAGCATCTTGTCCGCCACCATTCCGAAGATACTCGCCGGAACGGAAAGGATCGCCTCCGCCATATCCACCGCCAGAGACGGAACGGTCGGAAGGATCGTCATGTTCGTGAAGGATGCCAGGGAGTTCAGATACGCTCCGGTCATGATGTTGCTGATCTCCTTCAAGACCGACTGCTGCATCTCGTCGAAGCCGCCGTCCGGAGATTCGGTGATCGGCATTCCCATCTGCTGCATGAATTTGCCCACCAGGATATGGGCCGATTTCTCCTCCAGAAGGAACATGATGCTTCCGGTGATGTCGCCCTCGATGCCCAGCAGCATTCCGGCCATCACGGTCTCCTCACCGCCCATGGCTTCGCCCACATCCTTGAAGTCCAGAAGCTCCACCCGGGGAACCTTCATATCCACCTTGGAGTTGATCATGGAAGACAGTGCAGATGCCGCGTTTCCGGCTCCGATGTTTCCGATCTCCCGCAATGCGTCAAAATAGATATCATCCATGTTGTTTAAATCGAATTCTGCCATTTTATCCGTCCTTTTCTCCAATCACTGCAGCCAGGTTCAGGATCGAGACCAGACCCCTGTCCGCTTTGCCAACAAGACTGATATAGCCGAGCCCCGCATCCGTATTCTCGGTGGAGGGCTTCTCCATCTGCGACTCCTTGAGATCGATGACTTCCTCAACCTCATCCACGATCACGCCGATCGCCGCAGCCGGATCCAGCTTGATGATGATGATCCTTGTTTTTCCGGTATGCTCGATCTCCTCCAGATCCAGCCTGAGCCTCAGATCCATGACCGGGATGACCTCGCCACGGAGATTGATCACACCCTTGAAATAATGCTGTACATTGGGAACTCTTGTGATCGACGGCACACGTACGATATTGTCTATGTATTTGATGTCGATGCCGAAATGCTCGATCCCGAGATTGACCACAATATACTGAGTAACGACGTCTTCCTTATATACTTCCAGATCAGCAGCCATTTGAATAACCTCCTAATTTTAGTATCCGGTTGTCTGCCGTTTCGGCAGCCCGCCGCAATGCCCGCGGCAGGACTTGCCCGCACCCGGTCAGATCAGTGTATTTGCGTCGATGATCAGAGCCACCTCGCCGTCGCCCAGGACGGTAGCGCCGCTGATCAGCCTGTCGTTATTGATATACTTGCCCAGGGACTTGATAACGATCTCCTGCTGTCCCATCAGCTCATCCACGATCAGGCCCGCCTGGGAATCGCCCTTCTTCACAATGACGACCACAAAGTTCTCCGCCTCCGGATTGCTGGATTCCACGCCCAGAACCTCGGAAAGCCTTACGATCGGAATGACCGTGCCGCGGAGCTGGATCACCTCTTTGGACTGCACCAGCTTGATATCATTCAGCGATACATCCTCAATGGTCTGGATCGAATCAAGGGAGATGGCATATTTCTCGCCGCCCACGATGACCATCAGAGCCTGGATGATAGCCAGCGTCAGAGGAAGTCTTACGATAAAGGTACTTCCTTCGCCAAGCTTGGTCTTGACCTCCACATCGCCGCCGAGGGATTCGATATTGGACTTCACAACGTCCAGACCCACGCCTCTTCCGGAAATATCCGTGACCTTCTTGGCCATGGAGAAGCCGGGATCGAAGAGCACATTGATGACCTCCTTGTCGGTCATCTGGTTTGCCACATCCTCGGAAGCGTAGCCTCTCTCGATGATCTTCGCGCGGACAGCCTCCACATCGATACCGTTTCCGTCGTCACCCACCTCGATGATAACGCTGTTGCCGTCCTGATATGCATTTAAGAAGATGGTGCCGGTCTCCGGCTTGCCTCTCTCGATACGGAGCTCCGTACTCTCGAGACCGTGGTCCGCGCTGTTCCGGATCAGATGCTGCAGCGGATCTCCCAGCTCATCCACAACGGTACGGTCAAGCTCTGTCTCCTCACCGGTGATGGTCAGGTTCATCTTCTTGCCAAGCTTCTTCTCCAGATCACGTACCATACGCGGGAATTTCTGCACCGCGCTCTCGATGGGCACCATTCTGACCTTCATCACCGCTTCATGCAGGTTGGTGGTCACGCTCTCCAGATATTCGATATTTTCCGTAATGGCATTCCCTGCGGACTCGCCGCCCTGGCCGCTTGCGGAAACGATGGTATTCTTCGCGATGATCAGCTCGGAGACCAGATTCATCAGAGTATCGAGCTTTTCGATATCCACACGGATCGTTCTGGAAACCACCGGCTTGCCCCCCGCCTTCTTTGCGGGAGCGCCGCCCTTTGTCTCGGGCTTGGTCTCCTTTGACGCGGGAGCTGCAGGGAGATTGTCCGAGGAGCCCTCGCTCTCTTCGGGTGCTTCCGCCTTCTCCTCCGGCTCCGGCTCCGCTGCGGCCGGCGCTGCTCCGATCTGATCGATGGAATCCTCCGAGGTATATTCCTCACCTACCGCATCCGCGATCTCGGATACCGAAAGAATCCCTTCTTTTACCTTTTCGATGGGTTCGTCATTTACGGTAAATACGCTGAAGCACTGATCGAATTTTTCATCCTCGATATCCTGGGAGGAGGG
>CACZNS010000287.1 GCA_902782575.1 uncultured Lachnospiraceae bacterium | reverse complement strand
GGCGCCAGAGCCGCCTTCGGAACCTGGGAGAATAATCGCGAGATCACCCGCTCCTATACGATCTCGGAAGAGGTGGCGGAGCATAAGCTTGTGGCCGTGATCTTTCAAGGCGGCCATCTGCAGCTCCATGTGTCCTATAATTTCGGCTGGACTCCCGTGGGAAAGAAAATGACCATTACGGGGATCTCCGGGGACAATCTCGTGACCTCCATCGACAATAAGCCCGCGGTGGAGGTATACCGGAAATATCTGGGACTGAAGCCGAAGCAGATCCAGATCGTGAATGTCTGTGAATTTCCCTTTGTGGTTCAGCGAGGCGATTATTCCATCGCCAGGATCCCGGTCTGGGGAAGAGAAGAGGATGGCGCCCTTTATTTCAATTCATCGATCAATCCCGGGGAGGAGATCCAGTTTTCCTACGGAAGCGCCGAACGGATCCTGGAGGAGGTGTACCGGGACAGCGTGAATTATAAATGCTTCAAGCCGGAGGCCATGTTTCTGGTGATCTGCGGAAACCGGAATATCTTCTTAAAGGATCAGGAGGAGACGGAGATCGACTTTTTCCGAAAGCGCTGTGAGGATCTGGTGCCCATCCACGGGACCAGCGAGATCTATTCGGACAGCAGGGGCGGCGGCGACATGAACAGCGCCCTGATCTCCATAGCCCTTAGGGAGAGCGGCTTTACGGAAGGAGACTGCCTTGTATGGGGAAGCGAAGAGATGCCGGAGGATGAGCATCATAAGCTTCAGGTGATCCCGCTGGAGCACAGGCTGCAGCATTTCATGGAGGCGGTCACCGGAGATCTGCAGGAGCTGGTGATGAAGGCCAACGCGGCCAACGAAGCCAAGTCCCGGTTCCTTTCCGGCATTTCCCATGAGATCCGGACCCCCATCAACGCGGTGCTGGGAATGGATGAGATGATCCTGAGGGAGGCAAAATCCGAGGAGATCCTGCAATATGCCAGGGACATCCGGAATTCGGGCCAGACCCTGCTGTCCCTGATCAACGACATCCTGGATACCTCCAGGATCGAAGCAGGAAAGATCACCCTGATCCCCGTGGAATATGAGCTGAGCTCCGTGCTGAACGATCTGGTGAATATGATCGCCGTCAAGGCGGAGGAAAAGCATCTGTCCCTGTCCGTGGAGGTGGATCCCGAAACGCCGCACCTGCTCTACGGAGACGAGATCCGTGTGAAGCAGTGCATCCTGAACATCCTGACCAATGCGGTGAAATATACAAATGAGGGAAGTGTTTCCCTGCGGATATCCTGGGAAAAGGAAGAGAAGGATCATATCCTTCTGACGGTGCTTGTGAAGGATACGGGGATCGGTATCCGGGAAGAGGATCTCGAAAGGCTCTTCAAGCCCTTCGAGCGGATCGAGGAGGAGAGAAACCGAACCGTGGAAGGCACCGGTTTGGGGATCAGCATTGTGCGGATGCTCCTTACGATGATGGGCTCCGAGCTGAAGGTTTCAAGCGAGTACGGAAAGGGCTCCGAGTTTTCCTTTACGATCCGCCAGAAGGTCATCAAATGGGATTCCATCGGAAACTTTACGGAAATGTACCGCAATTTTGCGGCTTCCGCAGCGGCTTACAGCGAATCCTTCCACGCGCCGGAGGCAAGGCTTCTGATCGTGGACGATACCCGGATGAACCTGACGGTGATGAAGGGACTCCTGAAATCCACCCTGCTTCGGATCGATACCGCAGAAAGCGGAAGAAGCGCCCTTGAGCTGTGCGGAAAGCAGAAATATGACGTGATCTTTCTGGATCAGCGGATGCCGGAGATGGACGGGATCGAGACCTTGCGAAGGCTCAGGGAGCTTCCATCCTCCGCAAACCGGGAAACGCCCTGCGTCGTCCTGACAGCCAATGCGGTCAGCGGAGCAAGGGAAATGTTTCTGGCCGAGGGCTTTGATGATTATCTCTCAAAACCTGTGGACAGCTCGAAGCTTGAGAAGCTTTTGATCCGGTATCTGCCGGAGGACAAGGTCATCCTTCCGGGGGATCCGGGCTTTGAAGAAAGGACTTCCGATGAGGCGGCCGGGCTTGAGGACTCCTGGGGATCCGGCTCCGCGGCGGAGGTTTTGCGGAAGGTGGAGGGGATCGACTTTGATACGGCGATGAAAAACTGCCTGAAGCCCGAGATCCTCTATGAAGCGGCCTCTGATTTCTATACGGCATCCAGGACGGGGCCTCGGCAGATCGAAGAATATCTCCAAAACGGCGACCTCACCGGCTATACGATCCGGGTTCATGCATTAAAGAGCTCCGCCAGGGTGATCGGTGCCCTGGAGCTTTCCGAGCGGGCGGCGGAGCTTGAAAAATGCGGAGATGCGGGAGATATGGAAACCATCCGGGAAAAGACGCCGGCCTTCCTTGCCCTGTACCGGAGCATTTCCGAAAGGCTCTCCGTGCTGCAGCCGGATCAGGCCGGGGATGAGGATCTTCCCGAGATCCCGGAGGATCAGCTGCAAGAGGCTTATGCCGGGATCCGTGAGCTGATCACCGCCTTTGATTATGACGGTGCGGGAGACATCCTGTCCATGCTGGGGGATTACCGGATCCCGGATAAGGAAAAATCCAGGCTGCAAAAGCTTAAGGACTGTATTACGCAGCTGCAGCAGGATGAGATCCTGAAACTGCTGGAGGATGTCTGAACCGCAAACGCCATCAGCAAGACTTTATGATACGGCAATTCCTGAAATCGTTAATATGCCGGGGCCTTTGATCCCGACATCAAATAAATAGAACTGTCAAGGGGATGATCCATATGGAAAAACGGGTTCTGATGATCGGTGATACGAAAAGCTTTATGTTCAACGCGATCCTGAACGGTCTGAGGAAGGAAAGCTTTGTGATCGAGGCGGTTTCCTATGATGTGACGGCCCTCAGCCATATTACGGATTTCCCGGGGATATGGGGGCTTTATCTGGATAAGAACGTGGAGGAAGTGTCCGAAACGTTGGTTTACATAAAAGACCTGATCGCCGATAAGGAGCCGATCTTTTATCTGATCGGGAATCATAACGATATTGAGGATGTATACAAGCTCATACCGGAGCATATGATCCGCAAGGCCTTTGAACGGCCGCTCAATACCGCGGATTTCGCCGCAGAGCTGAATCATGCAAGCGATGAGGCGGAAGCCGCCCTGGCAAAGAAACGGATCCTCATCGTGGATGACGATCCGGCCATGACCCGTATGATCAAAAACCTGCTTTCGGATCGGTATCTGGTGTTTATGGCGGCCTCCGGAATGAACGCCATCACGTTTCTGGCGAAGAATCAGGTGGATCTGATCCTGCTGGATTATGAAATGCCCGTGATCTCGGGAGCCAAGGTCCTGGAGATGATTCGCAGCGAACCTGCCACCAGCTCGATCCCCGTGATGTTTCTGACGGGAAAAAGCGACCGTGAAAGCGTTATGCAGGTTCTGGCCCTGAAGCCGGAAAAATATCTGCTGAAGTCCATGCCGCCGTCTGAATGGCTCCGGAGCATCGACGAATTCTTTTCTCATCACGGATCCTGACGGAAAATCCCGTTACGGCGATTCCCGCAGCCGGCAGGCTTGATATAGCCCTGAATGCCCGATCCGTTCCGATATAGGCGTAAAAGTTCGCATAATTTATATTATACGAACAAATAAAGCCGCAGCCCTAACTCTCTTCCCCTATATTCTTTACGCTTTCCAATTTGAAAACCTCCCACATACTATTTGTCTTTATTGAAAAGTTCTTTGGTCAGAACTTGGCACCAAGGAAGAATCAGTCCTTATTTCGTTATACTCTAAAGATTATGCCGCTTTTGCGTTATCATTTATGCTTTCTATAACCTTCCGGATTCCCATCCAGACATTAAGATCTGTAAATAACTCAACTACGCTTCCCTGATCCGTGAACGGAGATTCCTGAAGCACGGACAGGTCTTTCATCATGCCGTTGTGAACGATATACTCAACAATCTGGTTCACAAAGTATATCTGCCTGCTATCAAGGTCGTTGCTCTCCAGATACTCTGAAAATGCCGCCTTAGCCGCATTCATATCAAGACCAACGATTTCACGCACGAGCTCACCCAAAGGCTTAGAGCCATATTCCTGCTC
>CACZNS010000286.1 GCA_902782575.1 uncultured Lachnospiraceae bacterium | reverse complement strand
TGCCTCCCTTCAGGACCAGCAGGTTTTCTCCGCAAAAGCCCATGATCCCCCGGGGCAGATTGCCGCAGCAGAAGCACAGAAAGATCAGCACGCCGATCTGGGCGATCAGGGATGCATACCAGGGCGAATTCATGGGAAACCATCGCTCCAGGATCAGGGTCAGGGGGATCTGTATCGCGAATTGTATCACAAACCCCAGATTTGCCCTCTTCTCCTGCCCGGTGGCGGAAAGATAGTCGATAAGGAGTGTGGTAAAAAAGACAAAGAGCTGAGTGATGCTGACAATGCGGATGGCAAAGGGCAGGGACTCCAGCATGAGGGGATCGGTGATCCGGTAGGGAACTATGGTGATCTGCGGAAAAGCGCATAAAAGAAGCACAGGCACTGCCATAAGGATATAGCCTGTCACGGTCAGCGTACGCTTCACCATCAGCATGCCGCTCTCATTCTGCTCACCGTGAAATGCCGATGCCATGGGATAAATGGGATCCGTACACCCCGCGATGATTATGGTGAATATAAGGGCCAGATTCTCCATGATCGCCGAATTGGCAAGGCCGCCCGTACCCCCGTTTCCGCGCAGCACAAAATTCTGGACGATAAGCTGCAGTGCAAAGAAGAAATACATGACCGCCTCCGCTGTCCCCGGCTTTGCGATCTCAAACAGGCTCGGATCCCCCTCTCTTCTCTCCGGCTTTACGATGCGGCACAGCCTGTCCTTCTTCAGGAAATGCAGAAGATATACCAGGCAGCAGCAGAAGGAACCGAATACCGTTCCGAAGCCCAGCACCCATATCCCCTGATGAAACACGAATACGCCCACATAATCCACGATCATGTTTATGACCGCGCCGGTAATGTCCCCCGCCACCGCCAGATTTTCATTATTGTCGCTGGCAAGGATGTAGTCCCCGGCAAAATTCAGCGACAGGAAAATGCTGCCCGCAAGGACCACCCTCAGATATTCTTTTGCGTGGGAAAAGTTATCCGGAGTGGCACAAAGGAACCTCAGCAGCGGATCGATGAAGACGATGCCTGCCGCAGCCAGCAGGATCGATACCGCCGAGAGGATGATGAGAGTCCGGGTGAATACCCTTCCGCCCCTGGTCTTTTCGCCCCTGCCCGAGCAGTGGGATACGGCCACGCCGCAGCCGATACCGAACAGGGCGCAGATAATATTAAAGATATAGTTGATGGGCCCCGTTATGCCGATGGCGGAGAGAGCCTTCTCTCCCATGCCTCCGGAAGCGCAGATGCCGTCTACCACCGGCGCCATCTGCGCAAAGACCATTCCGACCATAGGCGGGAAAATATAACGATAGCTGCTGTGTCTTACCAGCCGGTATTCCGAATGAAAATCCAATGATGCCATCTTCCGTTTCTCCCGTACCATACACTCTGACAACAATCTTTATCATAATCCTTTCCGGCCCGTATTGTCTATGCAAATCTGGACCGCAGGCAGTCCCCGCCGCCTCGCGCAGGATATGCAAAAGGCCCGATATCACTTGAATTCACGGTACATTTTTGTTAGTCTGTTTATAATAAAGGATAATAAGGATACGGTTAGCGGAAGCGCCCCCTTGATCCATTTCAGGAAAGGAGAACGATATATGTATAGGTTGGAAAGGTTTTTTCGTGCGGGACTGCTGCTGACACTGGTTTTAATGCTGACTGCCACCGGTGCGGAGGATATCTGCGCCAAAGATCAGAAGGGCGCTGAAGAATCCTTCGTGGAAAAGGAGCTTCCGGTATTTAAGGACGGGCTTACGGACGATACGATCACTGTCCGTTTTTATGACGAAACCCCTGACATTCCTTATATAGGGATCAGGGAATATTACGACTGCGTGGCAAAGGACAGCCTTGACGGAGACGAAAGGATGTCTCTCAAAAGGGAAGGAGACAGCACCTACATACTTACAAGCGCTCACGGAGAGGCGACGGTGGACACGGAAAAGGGGCTTATGAAATCCGATGACATAAGCGCATTCACCAATCTCATGTGCCTGGTCCAGAAGGGAATTGGCAACTGTTACCGAGATGGTGTCCCTTATGTGAGGGTCCGTGAGACCGAAGAAACCGGCAGCGGATATGCGGAATTTGATCTTGCCGGCTACCATATTAAGATCTATGGTGACAACGAGGATGTATATTTCCCGGAATCCACCCTGTCAGACATTTTTTCCGACCTTGTATATCATTTCAGCGTCTGCAACGGTGAAACCTTCTACTTCAGCGCCATAGACCCGGGCGTGGTTGACAACATAGCCAATATCGATCCGGACTACGCAATACCCATCATGGCCAAGCTGGATAAGGACTTTAACAGGCCCGAAGATATGGCGGAGTTTGCCTATAACGAGCTAATGTTTTCGTTTGATCATTTCTACGGACTTCCGGGCAAATCATTCATCAATGACGATATCATGGAGAAAGGGCTTGAACAGGCCCTGACCGATTATGGCAGTGAGGGAAAAAAGACTCTTGAACTGTTAAAGTCAAGGAATTTTGCCGAATATATATGCGGACTGGACAGGCTGCAGCTGTTTGTGGGCGATGGCGGTCATACACTCACCAATTATGCGTCCATCGCCAATGCTGAGACAGAAGACTTCAAAGAGGCCGTGAATAAGATAATGGAGGAGCTTCAACCCCTGTACGAGAATGCAGAGGCTGAAGCTGCTAAAAGAAGAAAATTTGCTTATTACTATGCACGAACGAAAATGAGGGATGATGCCTACAAGGGTGAGAGGTACCTTAAGGAAGGTGATACGGCGGTATATGTGCTGGATTCCTTTATCGGATATGATGTAGACAAGTGGAATAAATACTATAAGGAAGGCGGTGCCAGGCCGACGATCCTGACCATGAGAGATGATGACATCCTTGCTATAGATGCCTGTCTTAAGGATGCGGAGAGCGACCCCGATATCAAAAACTTTGTATTCGACTGTTCCAACAATACCGGAGGCTCCCTCGATGAGTGTGCAATGCTCTAT
>CACZNS010000285.1 GCA_902782575.1 uncultured Lachnospiraceae bacterium | reverse complement strand
CCCGTAGCGAAGCGGAGGGAAGGCCTCCTTTTCAACAAGAAAATTGAATTGCTGGATGATTTGCCAACGATTGCTTGACAGATACCGGTATATGATGTTATTTGCAGTTCTGCTTCCCGGGGGATATACTTGTCTTATGCATCATGTTTTTGAGCATATCTATCAAAAACCGGCTGTATCCCGGAGGAGTCTTCGTCCTAAAGGCCGATCCGGATATTTTTATCGTTTTTTGGAGCAGGTAAATAAAGTATTTATGCCGCGGATCAATACAGCGGATCGAAAGAGTAAGTTTGAAAGTAAACTGTCAATTTTTAAGGTTATCCGTACCGAGCATAAATGCTGCGATACGGCAAGGGGCATTAAAAATGAAAATAAAATGGATAGTGATCGGTATGCTGATCATGCTGACGGTAAGCGGCTGTGCAAATACGGAAGCTGTTTCCGAAGCAGAGAAAGCGGAAATACAGACAGAGAACAAAGCAGAAATCGAAACAGAAAGCGAGGATCCGGAGGAGACTCCGGTTCAAGAGGAGCCGGCAGAAGCTTTGGAACAGCCTGAAGCTTCCGCAGCGGAAGAGAGCACAGAGGAGTCAGAGGAGAAAGTCATACTGGGAGATGAGCAGTTTGACGAGTATATTCCTTTGCTGGAAGGAAAGCGGGTTGCTCTTTTTTCGAACCATACCGGAATCGTTGGGGATAAGACGAGTATGCCCGATCCGGAAGCCGTGGATGGTGCGGATCTGATCCCCTTTGGTTATGATCCTGAAGGAAATGAGATCACATACGGACAGCATATACTGGATGCTCTGATCGAAAAAGGCGTAAATGTTACGGCGATCTTCAGTCCGGAGCATGGCTTCAGGGGTACTGCGGATGCAGGAGAAAGTATAGATGATTCGGTGGATGAAAAAACAGGCGTACCGATTCTCTCTCTTTATCATCAGAACTCTCACTATCCATCAAAGGAAAGTATGGACAGCTTTGATATCCTTGTGGTGGATATGCAGGATGTGGGATTGAGGTATTATACTTACTACATTTCCATGTACTATCTGATGGATGCCTGTGCGGCAAACGGCAAGGAAGTGATCATTCTGGACAGGCCAAATCCAAACGGTTTTTATGTGGACGGTCCGATACTGCAGGAAGAATACAGATCCGGGGTGGGGCAGCTGCCGATCCCGGTGGTTTACGGGATGACCTGGGGAGAGCTGGCAGGGATGATCAACGGAGAGGGCTGGCTTGAAGCAGGAAAGGATGCCTGTGCTCTTACCGTCATTCCCTGCAAAAATTATGATCATTCGATGAAAATCAATCTGGTTCGGAAGCCTTCACCAAATATTAAAGATATGCGAGCCGTATATCTTTATGCTTCGCTCTGCTTTTTTGAAAATACATATATTTCCGTTGGAAGAGGAACGGATCGGCCTTTCGAGATATACGGAAGTCCGTTGCTCAGCCGGGAGGATTATCCTTTTTCCTTTGTACCCGAGAGCATAGATGGCGCTTCCCATCCCCCTTTTGAAGGCGAAACCTGCTTTGGAGCGGATCTGCGGGATATACCGCTGGATTCTATTCTTGAGAAGGGGATCGACCTCGATTATCTGATCGATGCATATCAAAATTTCCGGGAAGCGAATCCGGATAAGGATTTCTTTGCCTTTCCCAAAAACGGAGGCTCTTATTGGATCGATCTTTTAAGCGGTTCCGATGATCTCAGGAAACAGATCATGGAAGGAAAGAGCGCAAAGGAAATAAAAGAGTCCTGGCAGGATGATATCAAAGCCTTCCGGGAGCAGAGGAGGCCGTATCTGCTATATCCAGAGCAATGATTCCCACCGGCGGTCTTGCCGCCTTTCAGGCAGGCTTCGGCATAGTCTGCTTCGCAGCTTGTTATGTGTACGATCCTCTCTATGTACATCGAAAAAGGAATACCTTTCGGTATTCCTTTTTCGATGTACGGAGACGGAGGGATTCGAACCCTCGTGCCCCGGAGGGCAAACGCATTTCGAGTGCGCCCCGTTATGACCACTTCGATACGTCTCCAAAATTGAGCGGCTCATAAAGAGCCGCTCAAAATTATAGCTGAAACAGAAGATAAAATCAACTGATTTTATTTTTTATCATATCTGGCAGTAGCGACCACTTCTTTTTCATGAACGGAGGTTGACCACTCATCAAATTCATAACCGTCATGACCGTGTCTGGAAACATCCTCGTCAATGCTGGATGAACTGGAATAGGTTTCCTTGAAGACCTTGTCACATACACCGCATTTATATGTGATATGGAATTTCTTATAATAGCAGGCCGTGATACTGCGGTCAGAGGTGATATTGCTCCAGCTTCCGTCCCAGCCGACAAAATCCAGATCATCATAGCAGGGTGTGTCCGGATCCGGCATGGTCGTGCCGTAAGGGACCACATCCGATTTCCAGAGCTCGCCGGTAGATCCGTTGTACCATTTAACCACACAGGTTTTACCCGGATCACCGACAGGATTCAGATCGATGGTCTGCTGAGCGGTAAGAGTGGTGGGCTTTTCCATGATCGTAATCGGATTTTTCAAATTTCTGGTAGGCTCCGGAATAGTATCTGCGTGTGCCGTGGAAAAGCTTAAGACACCCGTCGGAAGATGATGATACGCATAGGAAGCGACTACACTCTGGGATTCATTTCCAATGGGGAGAAAAATCGCATAGGCGATAGTATCCTGCTGGACGTTTGCAAGCGGAACACTCCATCCGCAGAAAGCATAGCCGGAAATGTTGATGTCACGCGGTCCCTGATATGTCATGTCGGTTCCCTGCGGAGCAACCTTTGTCACAATACGATCCGGGGTTACATAAACAACTGTTACATTTGCTGCCATGACAGTTGCCGCAAATAAAATTGAAAATAATGTTGCGACAATCAAGGCTGTCAGGCACTTCCCAATATTTTTTTTCATACTCTCCCATTCCTTTCTTTCAATAAAGTTATGTAATCCAATTATAAAACCGGTATGTATCATTTTCAAGTACAAATTACAAAATATTTTACGATACCGGTAAAATTAGGTATAATAGAAAAGGTTTCATTTTATTTGTTTGAAAAACAACCTACATGAAGGGAGAACGGTATGAGAAGAATCGGATTTCTTACTAGCGGCGGCGACTGCCAGGCTTTAAACGCGGCAATGAGGGGAGTGGTCAAATCCCTTGTTAACAGCGGAGAGCAGGTTGAATTGTACGGCTTTCTTGACGGCTACAGGGGACTGATCTACGGGAATTACAGAATGCTGGATATTTCCGATTTTTCCGGTATCCTCACCCGTGGCGGGACAATCCTCGGAACATCCCGGGTTCCGTTTAAGACAATCAAGGATCCTGATGAAAACGGTCTGGATAAAGTAGAGGCAATGAAGCATTCTTATTATAAGCTGAAGCTGGACTGCCTGGTGATCCTCGGCGGAAACGGTACGCATAAAACGGCAAACCTTTTGCGCGAGGAGGGCCTGAGCATTGTTACATTGCCGAAGACCATTGACAACGATCTCTGGGGAACGGATATGACATTCGGATTCCAGAGTGCGGTGGATATAGCAACTCAATCCATCGACTATATCCATACCACGGCAGATTCACACGGAAGAGTCTTTATTGTGGAAATCATGGGTCACAAGGTCGGATTCCTGCCTCTGAATGCGGGTATGGCAGGCGGTGCGGATATTATCCTGATCCCGGAGATCCCTTATGATATTGACAGGATCGTGGATGCGATCAATCTCAGAAAAGAACGCGGAGCTCGTTTTACGATCATTGCCGTTGCGGAAGGAGCTATCAGCAAAAAAGACGCAAAGCTTTCCAAGAAAGAATATAAAGAGAAGCTGGAGAAGAACCGGAGTAAATATCCGTCCGTTTCGTATGAGATCGCGGAGAAGATCCAGGAGAAGACCGGAAAAGAAGTCCGCGTAACGGTACCGGGACATGTGCAGCGGGGCGGCAGCCCCTGTCCGTATGACAGAGTGTTTGCTTCCAGACTCGGTGCGGAGGCCGGCAAGCTGATCCTGAAGGGAGAGTATGGCTTCATGGTCGGCTATAAAAACAGGGAAATCGTTAAGGTTCCGCTGGAGGATGTGGCCGGTAAGCTGAAAACACTTGAGCCCGATGCAGCTATTATTAAAGAAGCAAAGATGCTGGGAATCAGTTTCGGCGATTAAGAGAGAAAACCGCAAATACCGGGCGGAGAACGTAAATGTCGTATCAGGCACTGTATCGTAAATTCCGGCCCGAGACGTTTCAGGACGTCAAGGGCCAGGATGCTATTATAACAACACTCAAAAACCAGATAAAGAGCGGAAGGATCGGACACGCTTATCTCTTTACCGGGACACGCGGAACCGGAAAGACCACCGTGGCAAAAATCTTTGCGAAGGCCGTTAACTGTGAAACACCTGCGGAAGACGGAAGCCCGTGCGGAAATTGTGCGGTCTGTAAGGGGATCTCCGACGGCTCACTGATGAATGTGGCGGAGATAGACGCGGCTTCCAACAACGGAGTTGATAATATCCGGTCGATCATCAATGAGGTATCCTATTCTCCCACAATGGGAAAATACAAGGTCTATATCATAGACGAGGCACATATGCTTTCGGCGGGTAACGGCGGGGCATTCAATGCGCTTTTAAAAACACTGGAGGAGCCCCCGGCCTATGTGATCTTTATTCTGGCCACAACCGAAGTAAACAAGGTACCGGTGACGATCCTTTCACGATGCCAGCGGTATGATTTTCACCGGATGTCTATCGATACCATGGCAGACCGGATGAAGGAACTGGTGCAGATCGAAGGAGCCGAGGCAGAAGACAGAGCTCTCCGGTTTATCGCCCGGACGGCAGACGGATCCATGCGAGATGCGCTATCGCTTTTGGATCAATGCCTGGCGTTTCATTTTGGGCAGGCGCTTACTTATGATATGGCGCTGGATGTGCTTGGAGCGGTGGACAGCGGTGTATACATTTCTTTTATGGAAAAGATCCTGAAGCAGGATCTGTCCGGAGCGATCGGGATCCTTGATGATCAGATCATGCGCGGCCGGGAAATATCCGCATTTATCAATGATTTTATATGGCATATGAGAAATATGCTGCTTTTGAATTCCGCAGACAGCAGTGAAGCAGATATCGCCGACGTGCTGGGAGTATCGACGGACACACTGGAGCAGCTGAAGAGCTTATCCAAAAAAGTCGATGCGGATTCGCTGATGCGCTTTATCAGGATTTTCTCTGAGCTGTCGGGCGAGATACGGTATACTCCCCAGAAGCGGGTTTTAACGGAGATCGCGATCGTGAAGCTTATGCGCCCGCAGATGGAGGAGGATCTGTCATCCGTAAAGCAGCGACTGGCGCAGATCGAACGGAAAGTCAATAAAATGGAAGCCGACAGCGCAAAGGTTTTGCAAAACGCGGCAGGTATAGCAGCCGCAACCAGGGCTGTTCCGGCAAAACCGGACGCACCGGTCCCGGACGCACTGCCGGAGGATGTACAGCTGGTGGTTTCCAACTGGAAAAGGATCATAAAAAACGCGAACCCGGTCTTAAAAGGATTTCTGGAGCTAACAGAACCCTCGACAGACGGAAAACGCCTGATCATCAAGTGTATGAATGATGTCGCAGCCGGTACGTTAAAAGAGGATTTTGACCGGGATCTGCTGGATGAAGTATTTGCAAAAGAGCTTCACAAGAAGGTGGAATACGAGATCTATACTCCTTCAAAAAATGAAGGGATGAACGAAACATATCCGGATCTTTCCTCTTTTATTAATGATGAGATTGAGATCGTGGAGTCGCCCGATGAGGAATCGACGTAAATAATATTTCGGAAGGAGAAACGAGATGGCTAAGCGAGGAGGGTTTCCGGGAGGAGGAATGATGCCCGGAAACATGAATAATCTGATGAAGCAGGCTCAGCGCATGCAGCGTCAGATGGCGGAACAGCAGAAAGAGCTGGAAACGAAGGAGTATACGGCAGCGTCAGGAGGAGGAGCGGTCGAGGTAACGGTTTCCGGAAAAAAGGAGCTTACGAAGGTTACGATCCAGCCGGACGCAGTAGATCCGGATGATGTGGAAATGCTGCAGGATATGATCATTGCGGCGGTAAATGAGGCAATGAAGCAGGCAGACGAGGCTTCGGAGGCGGTAATGAGCTCTCTGACAGGCGGACTGGGCGGTTTAATGTAGTATGAATCTGTACTCGGGAAAAATGAATAAGCTGGTGGAGGAATTGTCGGCTCTGCCGGGGATCGGCTATAAATCAGCGGGAAGACTTGCGGATTATCTGATCCGTCAGCCGGAAGAACGGGTGAAAAGTCTTGCTGATGCCATGCTGGATGCCAGGCAGAATGTTCATTTCTGCAAAACCTGCTTTACCTTGACCGATGCGGATATTTGTCCTATCTGTGCGGATGCGAACCGGGATCATTCAACGATCATGGTGGTAGAGGATACGCGTGATCTTGCAGCCTATGAAAAAACCGGGAAATACCCGGGAGTTTATCATGTTCTGCAGGGCGCCATCTCGCCGATGATGGGTATCGGGCCAAATGATATACGGTTAAAGGAGCTGATGACGAGACTGGAGGGCGATGTAAAGGAAGTGATCATCGCAACGAATTCCTCTCTGGAGGGTGAAACGACGGCCATGTACATCAGCAAGCTGATCAAACAGCTTCCGATCGGGATCAGGGTCAGCCGGATCGCCAGCGGAGTGCCGGTTGGAGGAGATCTGGAAAATATAGATGAAATTACGCTGCTGCGAGCTCTAGACGGCAGAGTAGAATTATAAAATATATAAATTTCAGAGGAGGTATCATCAATGGAGTACAAGGTATTTGAACTGAAGAACAGCAAAGGAATGAAGGCAAAGGTCACGGAGTTCGGTGCAATTCTCATGGAGCTGTACGTACCGGACAGAAACGGGAAGGCTGAAGATATCGTGATGGGCTATGAGAAACCGGAAGACTATGCCAATAACGGATCGTTCTTCGGAGCAACGATCGGCCGCAGCGCAAACCGGATCAACGATGCCAAATTTACGATAGACGGAACAGAGTATCCTCTGGCGGTCAATGATGGGAAGAATAATCTGCATACGGATGCCGACCACGGATTTCATAAGGTACATTGGACAGGAAAGCTGATCGAGGCGGAAAACAGTGTGGAATTTACCTATACCAGTGCGGACGGGGAAAACGGCTTTCCGGGAAAACTGGACATGAAGGTCATTTATACTCTTACAGAGGAAAACGGGATCGTGATCCACTATGAAGGTGTTTCGGATAAAAAGACACTGATCAACTGCACGAATCACTCTTATTTCAATCTGAGCGGCGATCTGACTTCATCCATTCACGATCATCAGCTGAAGCTGTATGCATCACACTACACACCGGTTGTCGCCGGCGCGATCCCTACCGGAGAGATTGCGGATGTGAAAGGAACGATATTCGACTTTACGGACTTCATGACAATCGGAGACCATATCGATGACGATGTGGAACAGCTGAAGCTGGTACAGGGCTATGATCACAATTTTGCTCTTGATCACAAGACCGGCTCTTATGATCTGGCTGCAGAGGTGAAATGTGACCGGTCCGGCAGAAAAATGGATGTTTATACCGATCTGCCCGGTCTGCAGTTTTACGCAGGCAATTGCATCGCTCCGGTTACGGGAAAAGGCGGCGTAAAATACGATGTTCGTCAGGCTCTTTGTCTGGAGTCTCAGTTCTTCCCCGATTCGATCAATCAGCCGAATTTTGAAAGCCCCGTTTTTGATGCCGGCCAGAAGTATGATACGAAGACAGAGTACAGATTCAGCACTTATTAAAATCACAAACCAAATGGATAAAAATTTCCACCGACGAAAAATGTATTACGATGTATACTCAAAAGTGCTCTGATACCGCAAGAATTTTTAAGGAAGGAAAGGCAGGTTATTTTTATGGAAGCACTGAAGAATTATAAATTCTGGTTCTGTACCGGTTCTCAGGATCTTTACGGAGATGAATGCCTTGCGCATGTTGCGGAGCATTCAAAGATCATAGTAGAACATTTGAATCAATCCGGACTGCTGCCATTTGAAGTAGTCTGGAAACCCACGCTCATTACCAATGAACTGATCCGAAAGACTTTTAATGAAGCTAACGCAGATGATGAATGCGCCGGAGTGATCACCTGGATGCATACATTCTCTCCTGCCAAAAGCTGGATCTTAGGACTGCAGGAATATCGGAAGAGCCTTCTTCACTTTCATACCCAGTTTAATGAAGAGATTCCCTATGATTCCATCGATATGGATTTTATGAATGAGAATCAGTCTGCACACGGCGATCGCGAATACGGACATATCGTATCCCGCATGGGGATCGAGAGGAAAGTGATCTGCGGATTCTGGAAGGATGAGGAGGTGATCCGTGAGATTGCCTCATGGATGAGAACCGCTATCGGCGTACTGGAGTCTTCTCACATCCGTGTGGTCCGCGTGGCAGACAATATGAGAAATGTAGCGGTTACCGAGGGTGATAAGGTCGAAGCACAGATCAAGTTTGGCTGGGAGATAGATGCCTATCCCGTTAATGAGATCGCTAAATATGTGGAGGATGTGGCAGCGGGCGACATCAGTGCCCTGACGGATGAGTATTATTCAAAATACAGGATGATCTATGACGGCAGGGATGAGGCAGAGTTCCGTAAGCATGTAGAGGTTCAGGCCGGGATCGAGATCGGCTTTGAAAAATTCCTGAAAGAAAAAAATTACCAGGCAATCGTCACTCATTTTGGTGATCTTGGCTCTCTGAAGCAGCTGCCGGGTCTTGCGATCCAGAGGCTGATGGAAAAGGGCTACGGCTTCGGTGCGGAAGGCGACTGGAAGACCGCGGCTATGGTCAGGCTTATGAAGCTCATGACAACCGGGATCAAGGATGCAAAGGGAACGACATTCTTTGAAGATTACACCTATAATCTTGTAAAGGGCAAAGAAGGTATTCTCCAGGCACACATGCTGGAGGTCTGCCCGACGATCGCAGGTGATGATATCTCGATCAAGGTGCTGCCTCTTTCCATGGGCAACAGGGAAGATCCCGCAAGGCTTGTATTTACAGCAAAAGAAGGTACCGGCGTGGCAACATCGCTGGTTGATCTCGGAAACAGGTTCCGTCTGATCATAAACGAAGTGGATGTGAAAAAAGCAGAGAAGCCGATGCCGAAGCTTCCGGTCGCAACTGCATTCTGGACTCCGAGACCGAGCTTAAAGATTGGAGCGGAGAGCTGGATCCTTTGCGGTGGAGCGCATCATACCGCATTCTCTTATGACCTGACCACAGAGCAGATGATCGACTGGGCGGATGCCATGGGGATCGAGAGTGTTGTGATCGGAAACGATACGACGATCCAGGGCTTAAAGCATGAACTGCGTTGGAATTCAGTATATTATCGGTAAATCCGGGAGGAATCAAGATGCTGGAGGAATTAAAAAAAGAAGTCTATGAAGCGAACATGCTTCTGCCGAAATACGGACTGGTAACCTTTACCTGGGGAAATGTCAGCGGGGTGGACAGAGAGAAGAAGCTGTTTGTGATCAAGCCGAGCGGTGTGGAGTACGAAAAGCTGACCCCCGAAGATATGGTGGTTGTGGACTTTGACGGGAATAAGGTTGAGGGCCGCTACAATCCGTCTTCCGATACCGCAACACATGCGGTGCTGTACAGTCAGTTTGACGATATCGGCGGTGTAGTGCATACGCATTCCGCCTGGGCGACGAGCTGGGCGCAGGCAGGCCGTTCGATCCCCTGCTACGGTACAACACATGCGGATTATTTCTACGGAAGCGTTCCGTGTCTCAGAGTCCTTACGAAAGAAGAGATGGATGAGGGATATGAGAAGAATACCGGTGTGCTGATTGCGGATTATTTTAAGGATAAGGATCATAATGCCGTGCAAGGCGTGCTCTGCAAGAATCACGGACCGTTCTGCTGGGGAAAGAATGCGGAGGATGCCGTCCATACGGCGGTCGTGCTGGAAGAGGTTGCAAAGATGGCAGCCAGAACAGAGACGGTTAATCCGAGAGTGGAGCCTACCCCTCAGCATCTGCAGGATAAGCATTACTACCGTAAGCATGGAGAAAACGCATACTACGGGCAAAGATAACAGTTTTTTGTAAAGAAACCGGATTATGTGATATGATGAAACCTATAAATATTTAAGAAAGGACATGAAAATGGACAAAAAGGAACTTCAAAAGAAAGCGGTTGAAGTCCGGAAAGGGATCGTGACCGCCGTACATGCAGCAAAGGCGGGACATCCCGGCGGCTCGTTATCCGCAGCGGATATTTTTACGTATCTTTATTTCCAGGAGTTGAATATTGATCCGGAAAAACCGAAGGATCCCGATCGGGACAGATTTGTACTGTCAAAGGGTCATACGGCTCCCGGTCTGTATTCGGCACTTGCAAACAGAGGATTTTTCCCCGTAAAGGATCTGGAAACGCTCAGGCATCTGGGATCCTATCTTCAGGGTCATCCGGACATGAAGCATATCCCGGGCGTGGATATGTCCAGCGGCTCTCTCGGACAGGGACTGTCCGCAGCCTGCGGGATGGCGCTGGCGGCAAAGCTGAACGGAAAGAGCTACCGTACCTATTGTCTCTGCGGTGATGGAGAGCTGCAGGAGGGGCAGATCTGGGAGGCAGCCATGTTTGCAGGTGCAAAAAAGCTGGATAATCTCTGTGTGATCGTTGATAATAATAATCTCCAGATCGACGGTCCGATCACGGAGGTTTGTTCACCGTACCCGATCGATAAAAAATTTGAGGCTTTCAATTTCCATGTGATCTGCATCGACGGAAATGATTTTGATCAGATTGGAAAAGCATTTGAAGAGGCGAAGACTGTAAAGGGAATGCCGACCTGTATCCTTGCAAAGACGGTAAAAGGAAAGGGTGTTTCATTTATGGAGAACCAGGTGGGCTGGCACGGCAAAGCGCCGAACGACGACGAGTACAAGGTTGCAATGGAAGACCTTGAGAAACTGGAGGCAGCAATATGAGTGAAGTAAAAAAGATCGCTACCCGAGAGAGCTACGGAAACGCACTTGCCATGTACGGTGAGGAGTATCCGGATCTGGTCGTATTGGATGCAGATCTGGCAAATGCGACAAAGACCAATATTTTCCAGAAAAAATTTCCGGACAGACATATTGACTGTGGAATAGCCGAAGCGAATATGACCGGTATAGCAGCGGGCCTCGCAACCTGCGGAAAAATCCCGTTTATCAGTTCCTTTGCGATGTTTGCGTCCGGCAGAAATTTTGAGATAGTCCGGAATTCGATCGGCTATCCTCATCTGAATGTGAAGATCGGAGCTACTCATGCCGGTATCACAGTGGGAGAGGACGGTGCATCACATCAGTGCCTGGAGGATCTTGCCCTGATGAGGACAATTCCCGGCATGACGGTTGTCTGCCCTTCGGACGACATTGAGACGAAGGCTGCCGTAAAAGCAGCACTGGATCTGGAAGGGCCGTTTTATATGAGAACCAGCCGTGCAGCATCTCCAGTCATCAATGAGAATCCGGATTATAAATTCGAGCTGGGGAAGGGTATTACACTGAGAGATGGGAAGGATATCACGATCATCGCCACCGGTGTAGAGGTCAGTTATGCTCTGGAAGCAGCAGAAAAATTAGCCGGAGACGGTGTAGATGCCCGGGTGATCAATATTCATACGATCAAGCCGATCGATGAAGAGATCATCGTGAAGGCGGCTTCAGAGACGAAAAAGATCTTCACGGTAGAGGAAGCGACGGTGATCGGAGGACTCGGAAGTGCTGTCTGCGATGTGCTGGCCGAGAAGCATCCGGCAGAAGTTCATAAACTCGGCATGCAGGATGTGTTCGGAGAGTCCGGATCCTGGTCTGCACTTCTTGAAAAATACGAATTGGATGGAAAGGGTATCTACAGCCAGATCAAGAAGAAACTGTAATAATCGGATATGCCGGAATTTAGACTTATAAAAAAACAGGAAGGGAAACCTGACCGGTCGGCGGAAATGGCCATTTTCCGCCACCGGCTTGGAAAGGTGCTCAGGGTCGCTATCGTGGTAGCGATCCTGATTGCGGTTATAG
Organism: uncultured Lachnospiraceae bacterium; assembly: GCA_902782575.1. Lineage (GTDB taxonomy): Bacteria > Bacillota > Clostridia > Lachnospirales > Lachnospiraceae > NK4A144. The sequence goes on along the minus strand of CACZNS010000285.1, from coordinate 1,691 downwards.
CATTAATGAACCGGGATTACCAGAATAAGACCTATGACGATTATGATATTCTGGAGAAAAGTGTCCGTCAGGATTCCGATACTTCCGAATACCTTGCGTATAACGGGCACGTACTGAAATACAGCCGGGACGGGGCGGAAGCTTTTGACGGAACCGATAAGATCCTGTGGAATGTAACATATGAAATGCAGGATCCCCGTGTCGCCACCTGCGGAGATTTTGTTGCAATGGGCGATGAGCAGGGAACGGAGATCATTGTAACGGATTCCGCGGAGCGTCTGACCAGAATCGAAACAAAGCTGCCGGTACTGAATTTCTGCGTTACAAAAACAGGAGTGGTGGCTGTTGTCCTGGAGGATGCCGGTGCTTCCTGGATCAGGCTTTATGACCGGGAGGGAGCGGAGCTGGCTTCTATTCGAAGCTCCATGGCAGAGAGCGGATACCCGATCGATATCAGCCTGTCAGACAGCGGTATTCTTCTGGCCGTGGCTTATGTGAGGGTGGACGGTGAAAAGCTGAAGAGCTCGGTCGCCTTTTATAATTTCGGAGATGTGGGAGCAAACGAAAGCGACCACTATATGAGTGGATATGATTTTGAGGATACGCTGATCCCCCGGGTGAAGTTTTTGAATGACTCCAGTGCGTTTGCCGTCGGTGACAATCGTTTCATTCTGTTTTCGGGAGATCAGAAGCCGGAAAAGAAATTTGAGTATGATTTTGAAACCGAGATAGAGGGCGTGTATTACGGACAGGAAAGAGTAGTGCTGATACGACGCGCCGTCGGGGATGAGGGGTATATGGCCGACGTCTATAATGTGGCAGGAGAGCTGCTTCTCTCACAGCAGTTTGCGCTGGAGTATTCTGATGTACAGGTCACAAAGGATCGCCTGATCGTATACAATGAATCCAGATGTCTGATATATAATATGAAGGGAAAGGTTAAATTTGACGGTGCGTTCGATGACTCTACCCTTCTCTGCGCACCAACATCGGATGCGAGAAAATATGTCCTGATCAACCGGGAAACCTCTCAGCTGATCCGGTTAAAGTGATCATATATGATAGATCCCAATATCCTTACAATTGTTGTATTGACAGTCATTGCCGGATTTGCACTTTACGGCAGACATTTCGGTTTTTTCCGGGTGATCGTTCCGATCGTGACGATCATATGCTCGACCTGGTTTTTGTCCCTGATTTTTCCGTATGTAACGGGACATCTGATGGAAGATCTGATATCGCTTTCCTTTACGGAGGCATTGTGTGATGTACTTGCCTTCATCGTATCCTGTTTCGTTTTACGGAAGCTGTTCAGACTGGTATTAAAGATATTCGATCTGCTGGATGATGCCCCGGTGATCGGGAGCTTTAACAGGATGGTTGGATTCTTTGCCGGTTTTGCGGAAGGCCTGATCATTGTATGGCTGGCCTTTCTGTTTATATTGATATTTGTGGGACGGGAGAACGGAGCAGCATTTTTTGAAGCGGTTAATGCAAGTCCCGTTGTGAAATGGATCTATAATCATAATCTTCTGATGACGATCGTAAATATCGTTGCGTTCGGATAAGCAGTCTTTTTATTTAAATTTTAGCAAAAAATCACGATTTTTCTGTTGACATCGCGAACCCAAAATGCTAATATATGATTCGCGCCGCTTCAAGGGCGGCGGGAAAGTGCAGTCCCAGAGGGG
>CACZNS010000284.1 GCA_902782575.1 uncultured Lachnospiraceae bacterium | reverse complement strand
TTATACCCTCTCCTATTCCAAAAACAAAGCAGTCACAGGCAGTGCCAAAACAGCCGAGATCAGGGTAACCGGAAAGGGAAAATACAGGGGCAGTATCATATTGAAATATATGATCACACCGCAGAGCCTCCAGGCAAAAGGCATAATCGTTCAGGCTGCCGATCAGTTTACAACGCTGAAAAAGCTGAAAAATCCATCCGTGACCGTGATCGATACTGACGGCAGGAAGCTTACTGCCGGGAAGGACTATACCGTGGGAAAAGCCGATCCTTCGGCTCCGGGTAATACGAATGAAAGCGGGGAGGTCTTCCTTACGGTAACCGGCAAGGGAAATTACAGCAGCAAGGATCCCGTAAGGACATCCTTCCGGTATATGGCAGCCACGACAAACATAAGCAAGGCAAAGGTGATGAAGAGCATTCCTGCCCAGGCCTATTCCGGAAGCTATGTATGCCTCGATGATTCCGACCTCAAAGAAATACTGTATACGGGCACCAAGGCTGATCCCAAATATCTTGAACCCGGAAAGGATTTCATCATATGCGCTAACTACCAGAACAACATAAAGAGGGGAACGGCAAAGGTCACGGTCAGAGGCATCAATGATTTTGCCGGGACAAAGACCCTGACCTTCAAGATCGTAGAAAAGAACGGCAATTACAAAGGAGCCTTCACGGGAGACAAATGGCAGTAAACAATGTGCCGCCGGGGTAACGATCGCGGATAATGCCCGATAAAGAGTGGCATTCCTCCCGATTTGCTATTGACAAAGGCCGGATATAGTAATACTTTATATAGTATCAAATTCATTTTCGGTAACAAGATGTTGTCAAAGGAATGGAGGAAACCATGAACAAAACAGAACTTATTGAAGCGGTGGCAAAGCAGACCAAGCTTTCCAAGAAAGATACGGAAGCTACACTTAAGGCATTTACCGAGACAGTCGGAAAAGAACTGAAGAAGGGCGGAAAGGTACAGCTTGTCGGTTTCGGTACATTTGAGGTATCGAAGAGAGCTGCCAGAAAGGGCCGCAATCCCCAGACAGGTAAAGAGATCAAGATCGCCGCTTCCAAGTCTCCGAAGTTCAAGGCAGGAAAGGCTCTGAAGGATCTTGTCAACGGCGCAAAGAAAAAGTGATCATTTGATGAAGATCTTATAAAGTCTGCCGCACCCGAAAACGGTGCGGCAGTTTTTATTTTGCGTTTCCATCCTGATCAAGGACCTGCACAATGATGAATTTCAGATAATAGGATTCGTCGTTTCCCACCAGAATGGGATGATCCGGAGCCTGAGCCCTCTCTTCCACGATCCTGATACGCTTATGCGCATCCTTTGATGCTTTTTTCAGCATATCCTCAAACAGCTCTCTGGTCATAAAATGCGAACAGGAGCAGGTAGCCAGGAAGCCGCCGTTCTTCACCAGGCGAAGCCCTCTCACATTGATCTCTTTGTAGCCCTTTACGGCGTTCTTTACGGAAGCCCTGGACTTTGCAAAGGCAGGGGGATCCAGGATCACGACATCATATTTCTCTCCTGCCTTCTCCAGCTCGGGAAGATATTCAAACACATCTTTCTGCACAAATTCCACAACATTTCCGAAGGGATTCAGCTCCGCGTTTTTCTTTGCCTGCAGAAGGGCTTTTTCAGACGCGTCTACGGCTGTTACACTTTTTGCGCCGCAGGCGGCCGCATTCAGCGCAAAAGCTCCCGTATGCGTAAAGCAGTCCAAAACCCTTGCTCCCCCGCAGAGCTTTGCCACTGCTCTGCGATTGTATTTCTGATCAAGAAAAAAGCCTGTTTTCTGTCCGTTTGCGACATCCACCTCGTATCGTACCCCGTTCTCCCCGATCATCACGCCGGTATCAAAGGGCTCTCCGAAAAAGCCGCTCGTCCTCTCCAGGCCCTCATTCAGCCGGACCTTCGCGTCGTTTCGTTCATAGATCCCCCGGATGGACACACCGTCCTTCTCCAGTACGGAAACCAGCTCCGTTAAGATCGTCTCCTTTAACCTCTCTATCCCGAGAGCCAGGATCTCCGCCACCAGCACATCCTCAAATTTATCTACCGTCAGTCCCGGAAGAAAATCCGCTTCTCCGAAGATCAGACGGCAGCATCCGGTATCCGAGGTCTTTTTCCGGTAGTCCCAGGCAGCCTGTATCCTTTCCCGGAAGAACTGCCTGTCGATCTTTCGCGACGCGTCTCTTGTAAGCATCCTGACCCGGATCCGTGATATGTCGTTGATAAAACCCGTTCCCATAGGGTATCCGTCAAAGTCGCAGACCGACACGAGCTCTCCGTTTTCATGCTCCTCCGATTCCGCGATCTCATTGTCAAAGATCCAGAGTCCTCCGGATTTTAAGAGCCGGCCCTCTCCTTTTTTCAGCGTGACCCGCGGATAATTCATCTCATTCATGCTCTCCTCTCCCTTCCGTCCGGAACCGGCATGCCTTTCTCTGTTCTACATTTGAGAAATGTCGGACACCTTCACCACCACTACGTCATTGATCATGGCACAGGAGCCGCGCTCCGGGAATACCGGCATGTTCCTTACGTTCTCATCCTCCAGCGCTTCCACCAGCTTCTCGTCATCCGCCACTCTCAGATTCACTCCCATCTCATGTGTCCAGAGTCCCTGCCAGGACTGTATCACAAACCTTGTATCATCCGCATCCCAGGTGCCGATGGTCGCATAGCTGTTCGCTTTTTCATACACCAGATTTTTTACAAAAAGGGGATTATCCGCCGGCGTCCCCACAAAGCAATACTGATAATACGGCCGGTACAGATCCAGAGCCTGCAGCTCCGTCCGGATCTCTGCAGCCAGCTCCTTCATGCTCTTCATCCCCATATACATGGCCTGCTGATCATACTGCACCATGAGGTAGTTTCCGTATAGCAGCAGACAGATCATGCCGGCAAAGATCACCCTGCCGGCTCCCCCTGCGGGATTTCGGGGAACCGGTATATTGGAGCAGAGACCGATGAGCATGGGAAAGCACAGGCTCATGGGGACCGTCATCTGCACCGAAAGGAAGGTATCGAAGGCAATGAACATGACCGCGTTGCAGGCTGCCGGGATGAGGAGCAGCGTGATCAGAAAGAGCAGCGCTTTCAGCCGGCTTTTCTTAAACAGCATTATCCCTCCGTAGATCAGATGCACGGCTGTCACGATAAAGAAAACAATATATGCTTTCCCCGGCAGCATGCTGGATCTGATATAGCTGTTCTTAAAATATTCCTGAAAGGAGGAAAGAGCCTTTTTCCATCCCTCCGGTAGATTCAGCAGCGTTTCCGCGATCCCGTATTCACTCGCACCCCCGTAGGAGCTGAGCTCCGTATCATAATATCTCAGGTTCAGATACAGCAGCAGATAATATAAGGCCGCTCCGACCGCCATTGCGATAAACGCTTTTATAAGAAAGATCCCAAGCTCCTTTAAGGAAGCGTCGTTCCGAAGCAGCCTGAGGGACAGATACAGCAGGAGAACCAGACAGGTGCAGCCCAGATCCGCCTGATAGAGTCCCATCATCAGCGCAAGGGACACCGACGCGGATAAAAGCATCAGAGGAAGCTTCCTGCACCGGATGATCATATATGCCGCAAAAACACTTAAGAAGCAGGCCAGGGCAAATGTAGGGGACATATACCGGTATGACAGGGAAACCAGAACACTGACATTGATCGTAAACAAAAGAGAAACCGCGTAGCGTACCGGCCGGAACGTGACCTCAAGGAGATCCAGGATCAGGAGGATCGATGCGATAAAAAGAGTAAGGGAAATGACAGAGGTGACCGGATCCGGGCTCAGATACATCCTCGCCCTGTCCAGATACAGCCAGAACCACCTTCCGATCTGAAGCTCATGCATATACGCATAAGACACCGAGCCGTGCCACAGTCCGTCCAGCTGATTGACAAGCTGGTTCACCATCAAAAGCGAATAGACCGCAGACGCCGCAAAAAGATTGACCAGAAAAATAGGAAAACGGTTCTTTGCTCCTTTCCAAAAGATATTTAACAGCTTTCCGCATTCTCCGCTCCATTTATAATATGTAGAAGTGATCTTCCGGTTCATCCTGCGCCTCCAAATCCATATGTGCCGATCCTGTCCGCCATAGCCTGATTCCCATCTCATATGATCCCGGGGCAAAAGGCATTTTCGCCCCACCATCATCATATCAGACCTTCAAAGAACTGTATAGAAGTCAGATTTTACGGTTGAAATAGTTTTGTAACAGTTGTTATTCGTTCATCTATATCTTGTGTGTCCACATTATGTAACCCGGCGTATTCCGGGATGCTCCCGAGACCCGATTTTGCAGGATTTCCTGCAAGATACCCCTGAAAACTCGGTGTTTACATAATTTTAATGCCATAATTCCTGCACTTTATGGTAACCGGACCGGACCAAAAATCAGGGATAAAACCACAATAAATATCATCTGATCTTTTATCCTGACAATCTCTTTTTCCCCAATCAGAGGACTTTTCTCTCCTCTTCCGTCCTCCGGGGCTTTTTTCCGGATCCCATATATAGGGGTCCGGATCCTGCAGCTTACGGCATCCCTCCGTTTACATCCGGTTTATTGATCCTGCAGGATGGGAAAGAGAATACTATCAGAGGATGCGCTCATATATCTTGAGATTCTGCGGCAGATCGCCTTCTGTATTTTCCAGAAAGGACCAGCCAAAGCGCTCGTAATATAACGAAAGTTCTGTTATAAGATACAGACACTCTTCTCCCGCCCGTTTCCGGTCGGCACAGACGTACTCCAGCAGCATCCGGGATAGTCCTTTTCCCCGATGTTTCTGTTCTATAAATAGTGCGCAGAGAAAGGGAAACAGACCTTTCCGCCCCGGAAGCTCTCCCGCCGTCACTCCGCAGCCTCCGATGATCTTATGATCTTCCCCGAGCATAAGATACCATTGCGGAAGAGCTCCGGTATCCGCGGCTGCATCCTCCATGCTTTGCCGGTATCCCTCCGCCGGGCTGCCCCATACGGCTTCAAACCAGGCGGCAGCCGAGGGCAGAAGCTCCGGGGAGTCGGTTATTCTTGTTATATTCATACTGTCACTGCTCGATCATATACAGATTCTTTATGCTGTCAGGGGCAAGCGGTATTATGCCGTTGCAGCCTGCCGTAAACTCATCTCCCGCGGTCAAAGAGCTCATAATACTGGACCTTCCCGTAATCCGAAAGCTCCTCCTCAAGCTCCTGCGCCGTAAAGCGCCGGCCGCTGCTGTCCTTTACCCGGATATTGGAGATCACGGGATAGCGCTTCGAGGCATCCTCCAGGAACCGCCTGTAGGGATCGAGCGGGATCCCTGCCGTATGCAGGACACGGTTCCCAAGGAAATTCGCGCTGGTTTCAACCCCGGTTTCTCCCTCGATCTCAAAATTAGTCCAGATCACAAAGGGCACGAGATAGCGGGTTTCGTTCTGCTCATCGCTCAGATGCTTTCCGTCTGTACCGGCAAGCTCCCAGAGGGGCTCCACCGTGGTGCTTCCGGGCTGATGATCGCCGAACATCACGATCACCACGGGCTGCTCCTGCTTCTCAAAATATTCCGTCAGCTCCCTAAACGCCTCATCCGAGCGCTTCATCAGGGAGAGATAGCTGTCTGTTTCAAAGCTTTCAAACTCTTCCGCCTTCACGTCCGGTTCGAAGCCGCTGTATGGTTCGTCGAAGGGCGAATGGTTCTGCATCGTCACGTTAAAGAAAAAGAAGGGTTTCGTCCTGTCCCGGTTTTCATATTCCTCGATGATCCTCCCGAAGGAAGCCCTGTCGCTGATGTATTTCCTTACAAGCTCCGTATCCTCCGGAAAATCATCCGCGAAAATGGACCGTTCAAAGCCGAGGAGAGGATAGACCTTATCACGGTTCCAGCCCTTTGCCAGGTAGGGATGCATGGCATAAGCGGAATATCCGAGAGAGGACAGATACCGCGGCATCGCATCCAGGTCGTGCTTTACATAGGATTGAAAGGGCACACAGCCCTGGGGCAGAAAGGCAAGGGTATTGCCTGTCAGAAATTCAAACTCGGTATTCGGGGTATTCCCGCCTACAATGGAAACGTTCATCTGACCGGTGACCGCATGATCGGATCCCTGCATCAGAGAATGGACAAAGGGCATCTCGTCCCGGTTTTTTTGAAAATCCCGCACCACGGATATGTCGGAAAATGCCTCATTCATGATCACGATCAGATCGGCATACACCGGCCCGCCGGTCTTTTCCGGGGATTTCCCCATATACTCCGAAAGAAGCCGCTCCGCCTCCTTCGCCGTATACCCCTCCGGCTTCCTTACAAAGGAATGATCCAGCTCCATCAGGAAGGCCGTGGCCATTCCGTTTTTCTGAGATAATGTTAATGGAACAGATAGGTTATGATATAGGCCAAGACTCTCTGCCGCTTCCGGCTTTCCCGCCGCTATCCCGTAGCAGACGATCAGCACAAATGCCGCACCGGCGCCGATCCCTCTCGCTGCCCTTCTCTTTTTTTCCTTTGTGCCCACCCTGAGGCTGCAGAATTGAAGCACGATAAGTAGCACAGCCGAAAGGATCAGAGACAGGATCGAAGCGGCATCCGGCGAATAATCATAGGAGCCCGCGACCTCCGCCGCTGTCCCGACAGAGAACAGATCCAGCGGCAGGAAGGGGATCCCCCGGAATTTTATGATATAATACTCCGCAAGGCCCAGTATCATAAAGAGCAGCGTTTCGATCCGAAGTGCCGTCCGCAGGCTTCCCAAAAGGAAGAAAAGCAGAAGGGCGGTCAGCGTAAAGAGAATATCGTTTATAAACAGGGCCCGGAGAGGTTCCAGATCTCCCACCGGCCTGTGTGTGAAATTTTCATACAGCAGCATGATC
>CACZNS010000283.1 GCA_902782575.1 uncultured Lachnospiraceae bacterium | reverse complement strand
CAGATCGGTTCTGTTTCCGAGACCCTCGAGGCCATCAAGATGGCTCACAAGGCCGGCTACACGGCAGTTACCTCTCACCGCTCCGGCGAGACGGAGGATACCACCATCGCGGATCTCGCTGTGGCTCTGAACACCTGCCAGATCAAGACCGGTGCTCCGTCCAGAAGCGAGAGAGTTGCGAAGTACAACCAGCTGATCCGGATCGAGGAAGCTCTCGGCGATGCAGCGGTTACTCCGGGCTTCGGAGCTTTCAACATCAAGAGATAATCGAAAAATCAAAAATCATCATCTTGCGGGCTCTCCGAAATACGGAGAGCCCGTCTTTTGGATTTTGCATCACACCCACACAGTATGAAGAGAAAGATCGATCTGCCGAAGGCGTTTAAACTCTATTTCTTTATAAAAAAATACTCCGAAATGATCCAGGACAAGAATATCAGCGTATTTGCGGGAGGTACCACCTTCTTTTTCATCCTTTCCGTGATCCCGATGCTGATCTTCCTTGCCTCCCTGATCCCCTTCACCTCCCTGACCAAAGCGGATCTGATCCGGATCATCACGGATCTTTCTCCGGACTTCGCCGATATGTTCATAACCTTTATCATTGAACAGGCCTTTGAAAAATCCGTCAGTCTGGTTTCGATCTCCGCGATCGTGACCGTCTGGTCCGGATCCCTCGGCATGCTGGCGCTGATCAGGGGCCTGAACTTCATGGACGGGGTGCCGGAGCGCAGGAATTATTTTCTGCTGCGGGGTATCGCGGCGTTTTATACGGTGATCCTGCTCCTGGCCTTTGTCCTGATCTTCGTGGTGGTGGTATTGGGCTCCTCCCTTCGTGGGAATCTGGAGGAAATGCTTCCCGCGCTGAAGCCGGTGATCGAAAAGACCATTCTTTTCCGATATCCGGTCATGATCATCGTGGGAACGTTTTTATTCCTGATCATGTTCACCTATATCCCCAGTACGCCGCGGAAATTCCTGCATCAGCTTCCGGGAGCGGTTTTTACGGCACTTGTCTGGGCGCTTTTTTCGCTTTTCTTTTCTCTCTATGTGAACCGGTTCGACAGCTTTTCTCTCTACGGCAGCCTGGCCGCCATCGTGATCGTCATGTTCTGGCTCTACGGCTGCTTCAGTATTTTCTTCGTCGGAGCCCTGATCAACCGGTATCTGTTTCAGGGAATCGATGAGATCAAGGAGATCGTAACCTGAGGGTTTGACCGAAACGGGATGTGACTGTATACTATACGTAAACGAATAAAGAAATTGCACTTTCCTGAGCCGCAAATGCCGGCGGCAAGGCATTTGCAGCTCACGATACGGCAATTTCTAAATTCGTTAACTATAACCTCAAACACTCACAATCCGCGCAATGGCGCCGCTTGCACCGGGATACTGACGCGCCCGGCGCGTCAAAGCGTATCCGAAAACCGTCCGCCGGACACTTTTCCATGTTGCGCGGGTAAAAATAAAGTAATAAAAATTCATCAATGACGGACAGAGATTTGAAAGCGAACTTTCAAATCCTCGTTTCGATCCGTGCAGCGTATCTTTGCAGCGGCACGGAAGGAGTATGGTTATGAAAGTTTTCTTAAAACTGAAAAAAGGTTTTACAAGGATCAGGCATCACGGGGTCTCTTTGAGGGTCGTGAATAATTTCCTGCTTGTGATGGCGGTGGTCATTTCCGCGGTGCTGTTTGTGGCGATGCATCTCACCACATCCATGCATGAGCAGATGAATGAGATGACGGAGCGCCTGATCGAGTGGCAGCGTGACTGCTATAATGTGCAGAGTGCCTCGGATTATCTTACGGAAAACATCCGGAATTTTGTGATCACCGGAGAGAAAAAATATCTGGATCAGTATTTTGAGGAGGCAAAGGTCACCAGACGCCGGGATATCGCACTGGAAAAGATGGAGAAGCTGCACGGGGACAGCGTGGCCTATCGGGATCTGAAGGAGGCCATCAAGGGCTCGGTGGAGCTCATGAACAAGGAATATTATGCCGCAAGGCTTGCGGTGGAGGCCTATAGCTATGATCTGGAGGAATATCCGGAGGAGGTCCGGAATGTGGTCCTGGACGCGGAGGACTTAAATGCGGAGCCTGAGGAGAAGAGAAGCAGGGCGGAGGACATTCTCTTCGGGGAGGATTACGGAAAGGACAAGACCTCGATCTCGCAGAATATAAACAACTGCATCAATGACCTGGATCAGGATCTGAACTACGATCAGAAGGAAATCTCCAAGAAGCTGGATATGCAGGTTTTGATCGAGCATATCCTGACGGTGCTGCTGATCGTTGTGATGCTGGGGACGGTGATCCTCACCTTTTATCTGGTGATCCGGCCGCTGGAAAAATGCGTGGAGCTGATCCGGGAGGAGAAGGATATCCCCATAAACGGCGCTTATGAGATCCAGTTCCTGGCCAAGACCTATAACCTGATCCACCATACGAATCTGGAGAGCAAGGAAAAGCTCACCTACGAGGCGACCCATGACAAGCTGACGGGGCTTTACAACCGCCGGGGCTATGATTTCCTGATCCGGAATGTGGAGATCGAAAGCGCCGCGCTTCTGCTCTTTGACCTGGACCGGTTTAAGCAGGTCAATGACGAAAACGGCCATGATGTGGGGGATAAGGTGCTTATCCGGGCTTCGGATGCCATTTATTCCAGCTTCCGTTCCCAGGATTATATCTGCAGGATCGGCGGGGACGAGATCGCCGTCATCATGGTGAAAACGGATGATTCCCTGGAAAAGCTTCTGAAGAAGAAGCTCCAGAAGCTGAACGGCAAGCTGAAAAATCCTCAGGACGGGGTGCCTCCCATCAGTGTCAGCGTGGGCGTGGCCTTCGGCAGCGATACGATCACCTCGGAGATCCTGTTCAAGCATGCGGATAATGCTTTATACGAAGCCAAAAACGGCGGAAGAAGCACTATCTGCTTCTATAAAGGCGATGACTGAACAGGTGTTCGAAATGTCTTTGCAAATCCCAAATCTTGTGTTATAATGCCATCGTCAGACTAAATCTTGATACCAGACCGCGGATCCGCAGGCTGTGCCTGTGAGCGGTTTCCGACAGAGGAGAGAAGATGGCGGAGAAAACAGATAACTACGGCGCATCGAGCATACAGGTGCTGGAGGGGCTGGAGCCGGTACGGTTAAGACCCGGTATGTATATCGGAAGTACGGGCGTGAAGGGCCTGAACCACTGCCTGTACGAGATCATGGACAATGCGGTGGATGAGCACCTTGCGGGGTTCTGCAGTGTGATAAAGGTCACACTGGAGGCGGACGGCTCGGCGACCATCGAGGATAACGGACGCGGGATCCCGGTGGGAATGCATGAAAAGGGTGTCTCGGCGGAGCGGGTGGTCCTGACGACCCTTCATGCCGGAGGAAAGTTCGACGGCGCCTCCTATAAGACCAGCGGAGGTCTGCACGGTGTGGGATCCTCGGCGGTAAATGCCCTGTCATCCCATCTGGATATCACCATCAAGCGCGACGGCGTGATCTCTCATGACCGGTACGAGAGGGGAGTTCCCACCGTGGAGCTGATCGACGGGCTCCTGCCGGTGCTGGGAAGGACCAACAAGACCGGTACAAAGATCAATTTCGCGCCGGATCCGGAGATCTTTGAAACGACCCGGTTCAAGTCGGATGAGATCAAATCCAGGCTTCATGAAACGGCGTATCTGAACCCGGACCTTACGATCTATTATAAGGATCTGCGGGGGCCTCTTTATGAGGAGATCACCTATCATGAGCCGGAGGGACTCGTGGGCTTTGTGAAGGATATCAATAAAAGCAGTGAAGCGCTGACGGATGTGGTCTATTTCAAGGGAAGCTCCGAGGGCATCAACGTGGAATGCGCGTTCCAGTATGTGAACGAGTTTCATGAGGATGTGCTGGGCTTCTGCAACTGCATCTACAATGCCGAGGGCGGTTCGCATATCACGGGCTTCAAGACACAGTTTACGCAGGTCATGAATACCTACGCGAGGCAGCT
>CACZNS010000282.1 GCA_902782575.1 uncultured Lachnospiraceae bacterium | reverse complement strand
CGGGGTCGGCCTGGGCCTTGCCGTAACGGAATCCGTATCCTCCTCCACGGCAGCCGTCACCTCCGTCATCTGCTTTTTCATGAATCCGAACAGGCCCTTGTTCTTTACCTTCCGGACGTTCATGATGACGGCCTGGGCTCCCAGCTCCGCCTTGGCTGCCTTGGTAGCCTCTTCTTCAGTTTTTCCCGTAAACTTTTTGATTATCATATTAACCGCAGATGTTTAACTCCGTCATGCCGTGATCATTCCGATGCTCTGAAGCTCCACATCGTTTTCCACCTCATTATAGGAGATCACGATGATATCGCTGAAGTAATCCTCCGTCAGCTTCTTGAAGTAGATCCTTACAATGGGCGAGGTGATCACGATCTCGTTTCTTCCGAGGTCGTCCAGCTTCTTCAGCTCGGCCTCCGTGGCGGCGATGATCGCCTTCTGCCTGTCAGGCGGCAGGGTCAGATACGCTCCCTGCTCCGTCTGCTTCACGGAACCCATGATCTCCTGCTCGATCTTCGGATCCAGGGTGACCACGCTGGTGGTCTCGTCCGCCATAAAATATTTTGCGGAGATCGCCCGCTTCAGCGCCTGCCTCACATATTCCGTCAGCACATCCGTATCCCTTGTGGTGGCGGAATAATCCGCAAGTGTCTCGAAGATCGTCAGCAGATCCCGGATCGAGATACCCTCCTTCAGGAGATTCTGCAGCACCTTCTGGATCTCGCCCAGGCCCATGAGCTTCGGCGTGAGCTCCTCCACCACGGAAGGATTGGATTCCTTCAGGTTGTTGATAAGGTTCTGCGTATCCTGCCTTGTGAGCAGCTCGCTGATATGGCTGCGGATCACCTCTGTCAGATGGGTCGCGATGATGGACGGGGGATCCACCACGGTATAGCCCATGGACTCGGCCCGCTCCCTCTGGCCCTCCGTGATCCAGATGGCCGGCAGATGGAAGGACGGCTCGAAGGTCTCGATACCGGTGATCTCCTCTTCCACATAGCCCGGGTTCATCGCCATATAATGATCGAACAGGATCTCTCCCTCGGAGACCTGTACACCCTTGATCTTGATGATGTACTGATTCGGATTCAGCTGAATGTTGTCCCGCAGACGGATGATGGGAACCACGGTACCAAGCTCCAGAGCGATCTGCCGTCTGATCATGACCACCCGGTCAAGCAGATCTCCGCCCTGATTCACATCCGCCAGAGGGATGATGCCGTATCCGAACTCCAGCTCGATGGGGTCAACCGAAAGCAGCGACACCACATTCTCCGGTCTGCGGATCTCCTCCGCACTGGTCTCCTCCTCCGCGGCGGCGGCCTGCTCCACGGTCTCCACCTCCACCTGGCTCTGCATCATCCTTCCGCCGATGATGAACAGCGCCCCGAGAGACACGAAGATGATCGGATTCAGCGGAGTGATGATCCCCAGCAGCGCAATGACCGCACCGGCCATATACATGACCTTGGAGGAGCTGAAGATCTGCCCCACGATGGCCGGTCCGAAGTCCGCCTGCTTCGCTCCCTTTGTGACCAGGATACCGGTGGAGAGCGAGATCAGCAGGGAGGGGATGGCGGACACAAGCCCGTCTCCGATGGTAAGCACCACGTACTGATCCAGCGCATCCGAAAAGGTCTGTCCCCTTCTCAGCACACCCATGGCGATCCCGCCGATGATGTTGATGCCGGTGATCAGAAGACCCGCCGTGGAGTCTCCCTTTACGTACTTCACGGCACCGTCCATGGAGCCGAAGAAGGTGGATTCCTCCTGGATCTTGTCTCTCCTCCGCTTCGCCTCGGCATCATCGATGGCGCCCGTATTCAGGTCCGCATCGATGGCCATCTGCTTACCGGGCATGGCGTCCAGCGTAAATCTGGCCGTAACCTCGGACACACGCTCGGAGCCCTTGTTGATGACCACAAACTGCACGATCAGCAGGATGATAAAGACGATCCCTCCGATGATCAGATCGTTTCCTCCCACGAACTCCCCGAAGGTCGTGACCACATTTCCGGGATCTCCCGTGGTCAGGATCAGCTTCGTGGACGATACGTTCAGGGAGATCCGGAAGATCGTCGTAAAGAGCAGGATCGTCGGATAGTAGGACATATCCAGCACTTCCTTCGCAAACAGCGTATTAAAGAGGATCGCGAAGGCTATCGACATATTCAGCGCCAGCATGACATCCAGCAGGAGAGACGGCATCGGAACAATGAGAAACACGAACGCTGCCATCAGATAGAGCGCTACGCCCAGATCCTGCCATGAAAATGTCTTTTTAACTGCTTCCATTCAATCACCCGGCCCTGCCGTACAGGGCTATCTCATCTGCCGGGACGCTCCTCCGCCTAGTATAACGGTTCTTAAATACCTGGACCAATTGCTTGCCTGCTTATCCCGATAGCACGCATCTGAAAGCCTCGACGTAGCTAGGCCGGACTTTTCTGCTCCCGCAGATGATAAACAAACGCCAGCACCTCCGCCACCGCCTGGTACAGCTCCGGCGGGATCGCGGCCCCCAGCTCCACATTGTGATAGAGCATCCTTGCAAGCGGCTTGTTCTCGACGATCTCCACACCGCCGTCGGCAGCCAGTTCCTTTATCTTCTGCGCCAGGAAGTCCTGGCCCTTCGCCGTTACCACGGGAGCATCCGAGATCTCCGTATCGTAGCGCAGCGCCACCGCGTAATGGGTCGGGTTTGTGATGACCACATCCGCCTCCGGCACCGACTGCATCATACGCCGCCTGGACGCCTCCTGCATCTTCTGGCGGATCTTTCCCTTGATCTGCGGATCACCTTCCGCGTCCTTATATTCGTCCTTGACCTCCTGCTTGGTCATCTTCGTATCTTCCCGGAACTTATATCTCTGATAGATATAATCACCGATTCCGATCAGAAGATAGATCAGGGAGATCCTCATTCCCACATCCAGCGTGGTCTTTGCCACAAGGCCCACCGCCGGCAGGATCTCGAAATCCAGCATCAGCGCCAGCATCCCGATCCGATCCTTCATGTAGCTGTAGACCACATAGCCGAAAAGCCCCACCTTCAGGATCGACTTCAGCAGCTCGATCAGCTTGTCCTTCGAAAAGAGGCGCTTCATGCCGCTTACCGGATTGAGCTTTGAAAACTTCGGCTGCAGCGGCTTGCTCGTCACCTTCCACTTCACCTGGATCACATTGACCACAAAGGCCACCAGGACCCCCGCGATCAGTACCGGAGCCAGGATGATGATGATCCTCAGGATGACCATCCTCATCAGCAGCACGAACTCCCGCTCCGGGAGCTGGCCGCTCCAGACCCTGACATAATCCGGAATGACGGAATATACATACCGGAAGAGATTAACGAAGCTCTCTCCCATCATCAGTCCGAAGATCCGGATCGTCAGAAAGGCCACGAACAGAAGGATCGCATTGGTCAGCTCCATGCTCTTGCAGACCTGTCCTTCTTTCCTGGTATCCTCCAGCTTTTTGGAGGTCGCCTCTTCGGTTTTTTCTCCGCCCGGTCCTTCTTTTGCAAAGAACTGCAGGTCATATCGAAGTATCACAGGGAACCCATGCCTCCGGCAAAGAGCCTGATCATCGTTTTCATCTCTTCAAAAATAAATTCGGAAAGCCGGGGAAGCAGCCCCACCGTCAGGATCATCGTGCCGAAGCCCACAAAGATCTTGATCTGGATACCGACCGTAAACATATTCATCTGAGGCGCTGCCTTTGCCATCACCCCCAGCACCACATTCAGGATCAGCATCGCGGCAAATACCGGCAGGAAGATCCTGAAGGCGATGGAGAAATAATCTCCCATAAAGCCGATAAAGGACGACATCAGATGATCCGTATCAAATGCCACCCGCCCTGTGGGGATCAGCTCATAGGAATCGATGAACGCTCTCAGGATCCAGTGATGCATATTGCTGGCAAGCAGGATCAGCATCAGCGCGTTCTGGTAAAGCGTTCCGGTAAAGCCCGTCATCTGCTGTGTCATCGGATCCATCAGGCTCACCATCGAAAGGCCCACGTCCATATCGATGAGGGAGCCCGCAAACTGCAGGATAAAGGTGCAGAGATTTCCGGCCAGTCCCAGAAGGATCCCCGCGATCACTTCCTTCAGCACCAGGATCCCGTATCCGATCACCGTATTGTACGGCAGTACCATATGGGGTACCACAAACT
>CACZNS010000281.1 GCA_902782575.1 uncultured Lachnospiraceae bacterium | reverse complement strand
TCCCTGCCGATCCAGCTCCGCATAGGCCCTTAAAAGCTTCACCGTCGTGGGCAGATAATAATTCATGAGCCTTCTCATGTCTCCGATGAGCTTAGGCTGCTTCTTTGCCCGGTCGAGGATCATCCGGACAGAACGCTCCATTTTGTCGATCTTTCCGGAGATCTCTTTGCCGGGAATCTCATCATTGCATTGATGGATCTCTCCGATATATTCTTCGCCCTGCCGGAAGATCTCCCGCTGCTCCGGTGTCAGCGAGGCATTTTCCGCATCCGCTCTCTGCTGTTCCTCCAGCTCCTTCTGCTGAAGGGCGAGCGTCTGCTGCTGTGTCAGCAGATACTGATCGTAGGTTTCGCTGCTGGTGATCAGACAGGTCTGCTTTTCATCGATATGCCCCTGCCGGAACCATTTTCGATTGATCATTTTCAGCAGATCCTTTACCGTTGACTTTTCAGACTTTCCAACGGCCTCGGCCAGCGTCCCGATCTCGCCGTAAGTCTTGCCGTCCAGTGCTTCGATATATTTTTCAAACCGGCCGACCTGCCCCAGCATAGCAGCCCCTGCCACGCCGCATCCCAGAAGAGGCACTGCGGTTGCGATCAGAGGGATCAGAAACAGCGGATTGACCGCTGCGGAAAGAGATCCGAAAACTGCCGTCAGGATCACTGCCGAAGGAAACCCGACTGCCATGCCTACTATGGAAAGAGCCTTCCGGATCCCGGTTTTTTCGTAAAGCTCCGGCGGCTTCTTCGCATTTTTTCTGTTTCTTTCGGTATGCTCCTTATTGATCTGGTTGATATACTGGGCAGTCCTGGTTGCCTGCCAGTCGGGATTCGGCGTAAACTGTCGGTAATCGTCACTGTTTCTGCCTCTGATATCCCGCATCGTATTTGCCGTTTCATGCCATTCCGCATCAACCGGCTCTTTCTGCGCATCCCGGCCCCGACCGTCCTGCTGTCTTCCCCCGCCGCTTACTGCATCATTGATACCCTGTCCGATCCCGGTTCCCAGATTCTTCACTGCCTTTTCCGCAAGCCGGGACATATTACGGCTCAGATTGGAATAATCTCCGCTGGATATGGCATTCTGCACTATTCTTTTTGTATCATCACCGATGTTGCGCCATTCGTCGCTGTTTCGCGCCATTCAGACCGTCCTCCGCTCAGAGCTTAAATAATGTACTGAGAATACCCCGTCCGATACTCGCGCCCACATTTCCGCCGAGTGTTTTTCCAAAGGACCCGAACCCCTTGCCGACCTGCTTACCGACCTCTCTGCCGACCGTTCCCGCCACAGAGCTTCCGACTGACTTGACAGCCTGTTTTTTCTGCCGTTCAGCCTTTGCTTTTTCCCTTTCCTCTGCTTTCTCCCTTTGCGCCTCTTCCCTGGCTCTCTCTTTCTCTTCCAAAGCCGCCTGCTTTTCCGCTTCTCTGGCCTCTTCTTCCTCCACACCTCTCCGTTTCAGGAATTCATATGCGGATTCCGGATCATAGGCATTGGCATATTTGCTGTAGAAGAGACTTCCGCTGATCTCCCCGTTTCTCGTGGGATCATCGATCCCGCCGAATCTGCTGGCAGGCGGGAGGATCGCTGCCTTCTCGGCAATGCCCGGTATGCCGTCCTCTCCCAGGAAGGAAACCACCGCTTCACCGGTTCCGAGGGACATGATCGTATCGTACGTATTAAAAGCGGGATTCTCCCGGAACGATTCCGCCGCCGCCTTCACCGCCTTTTGATCGGCAGGAGTGTAGGCATGCAAAGCATGTTCGATCTTATTTCCGAGCTGTGAAAGCACACCGTCCGGAATATCCCTCGGGTTCTGCGTCACAAAATAGATCCCGACCCCCTTGGAGCGGATCAGCTTTACGACCTGCTCGATTTTATCCATCAGTGCTTTGGATGCATTATTAAAAAGAAGATGAGCTTCATCAAAGAAAAAAACCATCTTCGGTTTATCCGGATCGCCGACTTCGGGAAGGGTCTCAAAGAGCTCCGACATCAGCCACAGCAAAAAAGTAGAATAGAGCGTACCGTTGTTGATCAGGCTCTGACTGTCGAGTACATTGATCATTCCCTTTCCTTCCCTTCCGACAGAGAAGAAATCCTGAATATTTAAGGCCGGCTCCCCGAAAAAGATATCTCCGCCCGCAAGCTCGAGCGCCACGACCGCGCGAACGATCGCCGCGATCGAAACCTTGCTGATATTACCGTAATCCTCGGCAAAATCCTTGTTGTTCTCCGATATATAATTCAGGAGCGCCTTCAAATCCTTTGTATCGACAAGAAGCAGATCCTGATCATCCGCGATCTTAAAGGTGATCGCGAGAATATCCGTCTGAAGATCGTTCAGTCCGAGGATCCTGGCCAGGAGCACAGGCCCCATTTCCGAAATCGTTGTCCGAAGCTGTATGCCCTTCTCTCCGAAGAGATCCCAGTAGGTCGCAGGATACCCCTCATAATCGAAGCCGGCTTCAGCCAGACCGAAACGGGCGATCCTTTTCTGCATATCCTCGCTGTCTTCTCCCGCAAGGCAGACACCTGCCAGATCACCTTTGACATCCGCCAGAAATACCGGAACTCCCATTGCACTGAAGGACTCTGCCAGCACTTTCAGGGTGACTGTTTTTCCGGTTCCGGTGGCTCCCGCGATCAGGCCATGCCGGTTTGCCATACCGGGATTCAGATAAACATCCTCTCCCGCTTCCGTCTTTGCGATCCAGATCTTACCGTTCTTTACCATTCTTTATGATCCTCCGCTGTATAATATGACCTTAATATCATAATATAATATGATGCAACAAAAAAGGCAAATGCTTCAGCATTTGCCCCTGACTGCTTCATAAGGAACGAAACCGCCGGATCAGATCGTATAAGGCTTTAAGACAGCCAGCACGTCGTCGATATTGTCCTCGGCATGGATGTTCAGATCAATGGGCTTGGAAAGATCCAGACTGAAAATACCCATGATAGATTTTGCGTCAATAACATATCTGCCCGAAACCAGATCAAAATCATAATCAAATTTTGTAATATCATTTACAAAGGATTTGACCTTATCGATCGAGTTCAGTGAAATCTGTACTGTTTTCATGTAAAATGTCCTCCTTCTACAATTATTACCGAAAAACCTTGTACGCCCTCCCGCGTACATGTATTATATTATGTGTACCCACTTGAAAAGTCAATACGAAAAAACATACCAAAAATAAGGGCTTTTCTTATGAAAAAAGTTGCTTTTCACAATCTCGGCTGCAAGGTGAATGCATATGAAATGGACGTAATGCGGCAGAGCCTTTCGGAAAACGGTTTCCTTATTGTGCCATTTGACCAAAAAGCCGATGTTTATATTGTAAACACCTGCTCGGTAACCAACATTGCCGACAGGAAAACCCGGCAGATGCTTCACCGCGCCAGAGGTGTGAATCCGAACGCTCTGATCGTCGCTGCCGGATGCTATGTCGACACCCACGACAGAGAGCGGATCCTGGCAGACGGTGTGGATCTGGCTCTGGTCAATAAAGAGAAGCTCCAGATCGCTTCCATCCTGCAGGAAAAGCTGAAAGCGGTGGATTCCGGCCTGGCAGAGGAATTGAATCCAGACGGACCGGATCCCGAACCCAACGGCAGCGATGCCTATGCCCACACCCGCGCCTGGCTGAAATGTCAGGACGGCTGCAATATGTTCTGTTCCTATTGCATTATCCCCTACGCCAGAGGGCGGATCCGGAGCAGACGGATCCGGGATATCTGTGAAGAGGCCGCAGATCTTGCCGAAGCCGGATTTCGTGAATTTGTCCTGACCGGCATTCATTTAAGCTCCTATGGTCTGGACCGTCCCGCCGAAAAGGAGGATCTGCTCTCCCTGATCCGGGCCCTCTCTCTTGTGGACGGAGTCATGAGGATCCGCCTGGGCTCTCTGGAGCCCGGTATCATATCAGAGGATTTTGCCGATACCCTGGCGGGGATCTCAAAGTTCTGTCCGCAGTTTCATCTGTCCCTGCAGAGCGGCTGCGATTCCGTACTGAAGCGGATGAACCGCAAATATACGACGGAAGAATATTATAAAAGCGTATGCCTGCTCCGGAAGAGCTTTGACCGCCCCGCGCTGACAACGGATATCATCGTCGGCTTCCCGGGGGAAACGGAAGAGGAATTTAATAAAACCGTCTCCTTTGTCAAAAGAGTCGGTTTCTATGAGACGCATATATTCAAATATTCCAGACGAAAGGGAACGGTGGCGGACCGGATGCCCTGTCAGCTTACCGACGCCGTCAAATCCGCCCGTTCCGACATCCTTCTTTCTCTGCATGCCGAAAATAAAAACAATTATCTGACGTCGTTCCTGGACGGACATACCGTTGAACTCCTTACGGAGGAACCGCAGGAGATCGACGGAGAAGAATATATGACCGGTTATACCAGAGAATACATCCGTGCCGCCCTGCCCCTTAAAGAGCAACCCGTCGAAAGCGGCCGGATCCTTCGGGGTACCCTCACCCGGATCCTGAAAAACGGAGTCGCTCTGTTTCAAAGCCTGTGACAAATATCTAACAGGCCGGCTTATCCTTACAGATATTCCGGCCGGTTGCAGACCTTCAGATTTTCCAATACCTTTTTAATATCGGCCGTGGAGTCCTTTGCGCAGATCAGAGTCGCGTCTTCCGTATCCACCACGATCGTATCTTCTATCCCGACCAGCGCGATGAGCTTTTCCCCGCCCTGTATAATGCAGTCATGGGTATCGACCGTGATGATATTCCCGCCGGTGATATTCCCGAATTCATTGGACTTTTGGATCCGTTCAAGCGCCAGCCAGCTTCCCACATCATCCCAGCCGAAATTCCCCGGTACCGTATAGATTTGGTTGGACTTCTCCATAATGCCGTAGTCGATGGAAATGGATGGAAACTTCGGATAGATCTTTTCTATAATCTCCTTTTCCTGACTGGTAAATACCGCGTCGTGAATGACCGACAGCCCCTCATATACGTCCGGCATAAACTGCTCGAAATGCTTCATGATGGACGAGATCTTCCAGACAAATATACCGGAATTCCATAGATATTCATCCGATGAAACATATTCCTTGGCAGCCTCCAGAGACGGCTTTTCCGCAAAGTGATCCACCCGGTATCCGCGTCTGAACGCCTCACCCTGCCGGAACTTGATATAACCATACCCCGTTTCCGGAAAATCGGGAGCGATCCCGATCGTTACCAGATTGCAGCCGTCTTCCGCTATCTCAACGGCATCCTGAAGCGTCGCCGCAAACATCTGATTGTACTTGACCAGATGATCGGAGGGCAATACCATCATAACGGCATCGCCTTCATATTTCTTGGAAATATAAGCCGCTCCGAAACCGATACCGGGGGCGGTATTCCTGCCGACCGGTTCACAGATGACATTCTGTTCCGGGATATCCGGCAGCTGCTCTTTTACCAGCGGCAGATAATCCGAATTAGTGGATACAAAAATATCCTCCCTCTCAACCAGCGGCCTGATCCTCTCCACCGTCAGCTGGATCAGTGTTTTCCCGTCACTTGTCAGCGATAAAAACTGTTTGGGCAGATCTCTCCTGGAACGGGGCCAGAAGCGCTCACCTCTGCCTCCCGCCATGATCAGCGCAGTCTTTTTCATCAGTTAAACAACCCCTTTTTCTTTCTGCCGCCCTTTCCTTTATTATTATCCGAGCCCTTTTCCTCTGTATGACGTTTTACGTAATTCAGTGAATCACCGGTCACCTCATCAAACTGCCGCAGAAGCTCCCGTGCGCTCTGTGTCAGACCTGTGGGCACCTGTACCACCAGCGTTACATAGTGATCGCCCCGGACATTTTTATTCTGAAGAGACGGGACACCCTTGCCCTTCAGACGGATCTTGGTATCGGTCTGGGTTCCGGGCTTGATCGTATTCGCGATCTTTCCGTCCAGTGTGTCGATCAGAACTTCTCCGCCCAATGCAGCCTGAGCATATGAGATCGGAGCCGTGGAAAAGATATCGTAATCTCTTCTCTGGAAGATCGGATGTCTGGATACCCTTACTTCCACGAGCAGATCACCCCTGGGGCCGCCGTTTCTTCCAGGCTCCCCCTTCTCTCTGATCCTCACGCACTGTCCGTTGTCTATTCCTGCCGGGATCGATATCTCAATCTTTTTCTTGCTGGCAATATATCCTGTGCCGTAACAGTCCGGACACTTGTCTTTAATGACTTTTCCCGTACCGCTGCAGTCCGGACAGGCCTGTACATTCTGAACCGTTCCGAAAAGCGACTGCTGCGTATATACGATCTGTCCTTTGCCCCCGCACTTGGAGCAGATAACGGGGCTGGTTCCCGGCTTTGCGCCGGAACCGTGGCATTTTCCGCACTCGTCCTTCAGTGTCAGCTCTATCTCCTTCTGACAGCCGAAAACAGCCTCCTCAAACGTGATATTCACGCTGGTGCGAAGATTCGCTCCTTTCATCGGACCGGTCCTGCTGCCGCGTCTGCCGCCGCCGAACATATCTCCGAACAGATCCCCGAAAATATCCCCGAAATCCATGGAATTAAAATCAAAGCCGCCAAAGCCGCTTCCGCCGCCGCCCTGATCAAAGGCCGCATGTCCGAACTGATCATACTGCTGGCGTTTCTGCGGATCGCTCAAAACCGCGTAGGCTTCGGAAGCCTCCTTAAACTTCGCCTCGGCGTTTTTATCGCCGGGATTCATATCCGGATGATATTTCTTGGCAAGAACCCTGTATGCTTTTTTGATCGCCTCCTCATCGGCACCCTTGTCGACTCCGAGGACTTCATAGTAATCTCTTTTCTGCTCTGCCATATTTTTTATTTCCTTTTCTGCGCGCCGGGCGCATATACGCCGGAAATTCGCAGGGAAATGCCCTGCGAACTCCGTTATGCATCTTTATTGTACAGCTGTCGCCGACCAGACCTCCCGGGAATCCGAAAGGCCTTTTGTCTGTCAGACTTCTCTGTAGTCCCCGTCCACGACATCCGGGCCCGCATCATCGGAAGCCGCTCCCGCATCCTGCGCTGCGCCGCCTCCCATATTGCTCATATCCGGACCTGCGCCGCCCGCTGCCTGTGCATTCTCATAAACCTTCGCAAAGAGCTTCTGTGCGCTCTCCATGAGCTTTTCTTTCCCGGCTTTGATCTCATCCACATCGCTGTCGGTCATGCTCTCCGCCTCAGGATGCTTTGCCAGCAGATCCTTCAGCGCCTGCAGATCAGCCTCTACCGCAGCCTTGTCATTTGCGTCGATCTTGTCACCGACCTCTTCTATGGCCTTTTCTGTCTGGAAGACAAACGAATCCGCGTCGTTCTTTGTATCGATTGCTTCCTTGCGCTTCTTATCCTGGGCTTCATACTCCTGTGCTTCCTTCACTGCCTTTTCGATATCCTCATCGGACATGTTGGAACCGGCCGTGATGGTGATATGCTGCTCCTTGCCGGTGCCCAGATCCTTGGCGGATACATTAACGATACCGTTCGCGTCGATATCAAACGTAACCTCGATCTGCGGTACACCTCTTCTTGCCGGCGGAATGCCGTCCAGACGGAACTGCCCGAGAGACTTATTGTCTCTGGCAAACTGCCGCTCACCCTGAAGAACGTTGATATCAACGGCTGTCTGGTTATCTGCTGCCGTAGAGAAGACCTGACTCTTCTTGGTCGGGATCGTCGTGTTTCTTTCGATCAGCCTGGTTGCCACGCCGCCCATTGTCTCGATGGACAGGGAAAGCGGTGTTACATCCAGCAGGAGCACATCACCTGCACCGGCATCACCCGCAAGCTTTCCGCCCTGGATCGAAGCACCGATCGCCACACATTCATCCGGGTTCAGTGTCTTGGAGGGCTCATGTCCGGTAAGCTGCTTCACCTTATCCTGCACACACGGGATACGGGTCGATCCGCCGACTAACAGGACCTTTCCGAGATCGGAATTATCCAGACCCGCGTCCTTCATGGCGTTCTTGACAGGGATCGCCGTACGCTCCACGATATCATGGATCAGCTCTTCAAACTTGGCTCTTGTCAGGTTCATATCAAAATGCTTCGGTCCGTCACTGGTTGCCGTGATGAACGGAAGGTTGATATTTGTCGTATTTGCGCTCGAAAGCTCCTTCTTTGCCTTTTCGGCAGCTTCCTTCAGTCTCTGGAGCGCCATCTTATCCGTTGAAAGATCCACTCCCTCCTTCGACTTGAAATCATCGATCATATACTGTGTGATCACATTGTCGATATCATCGCCGCCGAGGTGGGTATCGCCGTTCGTGGCAAGCACCTCGATGACACCGTCGCCGATCTCGATGATCGAAACATCGAAAGTACCGCCGCCAAGATCATACACCATGATCTTCTGCTCTTTTTCGTTATCCAGTCCGTAAGCCAGAGCGGCTGCCGTCGGCTCGTTGATGATACGCTTAACATCCAGGCCCGCAATCTTGCCTGCATCCTTTGTTGCCTGCCTCTGCGCATCGTTGAAATAAGCCGGAACCGTGATGACTGCCTCCGAGACCGTCTCACCGAGATAGCTTTCCGCATCCGCCTTCAGCTTCTGAAGGATCATGGCAGAAATCTGCTGGGGAGAATATTTTTTCTCATCAATGGAACGTCCGTGATCCGTTCCCATATCTCTCTTGATGGATGAGATCGTTCTGTCCGCATTTGTAACAGCCTGGCGCTTTGCCGGCTCCCCTACAAGCCTCTCGCCGTTCTTTGTGAAAGCCACCACAGACGGTGTTGTCCGGGCTCCCTCCTGATTTGCGATCACGGTAGGCTTACCGCCCTCCATAACCGCTACACAGCTGTTGGTTGTTCCAAGATCGATTCCGATAATCTTACTCATAATATGTACCTCACCTTTCCGCGTTTTTTACGCTGTTCATTCTGCAATTATCGTTAACGGATCCGGCAGTTTCCGGGATCCGCTACCCTTTCTCTACTGCGCTACCGAGACCATACTGTGCCTTACGACCGAATCCCGGTACATGTAACCCTTTTGGAGCTCTTTGATGATCGTGCCTGATTCCGCTTCCTCGCTCTCCTCCTGCATGACCGCGTTGTGAAAATTCGGATCAAATTCTTTTCCGAGAGCTTCGATGGGCTTAACTCCGATGTTATCAAGCTCTGTCATCAGCTGCTTGTAGATCTTATCCATTCCTTCCACAAACGGATCGTCCTGATTGTCTTTTGCGGCTTCCAGACCCCGCTCAAAATTGTCAACCACCGGAAGGATCTTTTCGATCACGCTCTTTGCGCCGACCTCAAACATCTGCTCCTTTTCCTTGTCTGTCCTCTTCCGGTAATTATCGAATTCCGCCATCTGCCGCACGACCTTGTCGTTCAGTTCTTCGATCTTCAGGTCTTTCGGATCTTTTTGGGCTTCTTCTTCCGCTTCTCCGGATCCCTCGCCGGCATCCTCCGGCTTGTCAGGCTCCTCTGCCGGCTCCTCCGGCTCCGCGGCTGCCTCTTCCGTCTTTACTTCCTCGGCTGTTTCCTTCCCTGTTTCCTCTACCGTCTGTTTCTTTTTCTCTTCGGCCGTATTCCTGCCGGATTTTTCTTTATTTTTCAAATCAGCGCCTCCTATGTTTTTTCATTATATATTGCATCCAACTGATCCATCAGAGTCCGGATCGTTCCCATGACCTTTTCGTAATCCATACGCTTCGGTCCGATAATGCCGATCGTTCCCCGCATACCCTCGCCAAGCTCATACGTGGCGGTAACAACCGAGCAGTCCTTCATGGAAGGCACCGGTGCCTCGTTTCCGATGTAAACCTGAATCCCGTTTTTCTCCGGTCCCGCATCCTGAAGATTGTCATTTACCAGCTTCTCCAGCTGATTCTTTTCCTCAAAGGTGTTGATGATATCACTTGCCTTCTCATGATCCGAAAGCTCCGGATATTTGAAAATGTTGTTCGCTCCGCTGGTGTAGATCTCCAGATTCTCATCCGCGCGGATCGCGTCCGCAACCGCATCGATCACCGAGCTTACTACATCCGTATGAATCCCTGCCCGCTCCTTGAGCAGCGTGATCAATCCGAGATTGATCTCCTCCAGGGACAGCCCGTTCAAATGTGTATTCAGCAGAAGGTTCAGCTTCAGGATCGTATCATCGTCCAGCTCGCTTTCCGTATGGATCATCTTATTCTTGATGATATTCCCTTCTACCACAATGACCGCCAGCAGATTGTTCTCATCCACCTTGGAGAGCTGAATGAATTTCAGTTTGTTGCGATGGATCTCCGGCGTGGAGATCATGGCAGCATAGTTTGTGCTCTCCGCCAGCAGCCTGGCCGCCTGCTTTAAGACCTCTGAAAGCTTGTCGACCTTTTCGAGCACCAGTTCCTTCATATCCGCAATCTCGCGCTCTTTGGTCGCCATCAGGTTATCCACATAAAAGCGATATCCCTGATCGGAAGGTATTCTTCCGCTGGAGGTATGCGGCTGTACGATATAGCCCATTTCCTCCAGATCCGCCATTTCATTTCGGATCGTTGCGGAAGAAAGCTTAAGATCCGTATACTTTGAGATCGTTCTGGATCCTACCGGTTCGCCTGTCTCCAAATAATTCTGGATGATCGCTGTCAGTATTTTTATTTTTCGCTCGTCAAGCTCCATCCGATGCTATCCTTTTCTGTGTTAGCACTCAAATCACTCGAGTGCTAATATCCTAACCCATAAGATAGCACCGGCCTATCCTTTTGTCAACCGGGAATTTAAAGTAAGAAAAGAAATGATCTCCGGGAAGAGCTGAACTCACGGATCAGACAGATCCGCAAGATCTTTATTTGAATAGAAACGGATCGTATGATATTCCTTGCTCATCGGCAGAGTGATCTCTTTCAATAATACATAAGGTCCTTCCTCCGCAATCTCCGCCGACAGACGGCCGTAGCTGTCGTCCGCATGCTCGATGGCTGTGATCATGGAGTAGTCTCCCTTCCGGGCCTTATATACGATCTCATCCTGATAATCCACGTTTTTCTTCATAACCTCTCCGGCCAGCGGGAACAGCCTCTGCTCCCATTCCTTCAGAAGGTATTCGGCATAAAACCGTTTGTCGATCACCATCACATGCCCGTTATTGTAATAATACCGTCCGGCTCTCTCCGCATGAAAGCCGAGCGGCGGCATATAATAGATCTCTCCTTTTGCCGCATAGGTATCCAGCAATTCATAGGTCTCATCCCAGAGCTGCCGGTCACTCGCCGTCATCCTGTAATTCGGAAGCCTTTTATCTGTGCGCATGAGCGTAAAGAAAAGCATCAGCAGCAGGATTGCAAACCAGCCAAACGTGGCCGGCCTCACCTCGTCCTTCAGGCAGAACGCTTCGGTACAGACAAGAGCATACATGATGAGTGGAGGCATCTGGATCTGAAGATAATAAGAAAGCCATGCTCCGCCGTTTCTTCCGAGCACAAACAGCACCGGAAGAGACGAAAGAAAGGTCAGGATCATTAACAGATGAAAATCCGAAAGCCCGCGAAATCTGTTCCGCAGCTGCAGGATAAAGGAAAGTATCGCAGACAGAAAGAAGAAAAGGAACGTTCCGATCAGTGTACGGAGCTGAAGCACCTCATAACCCAACCCGGCCAGGGGATCCTTCTCGTTCTGAAACGTCAGCACTTCAAACGCGTCCCTCACCTGACCCGCGCTTAAGTGAGCCACCGCAGTCTTATTCATCACCGATAGGAACTCATCCTCGCTGATCCCCCAGGGTCCGTGCACCAGATAGATCGAATATGTCCAGAACAGAGGACAGGTCAGGGTTACGATCCCTGCGATGACGGCAAAGGATATCACTCCGGACAGCACAAATCTGAGCGCCGCTTTCCTGTCTCTTATCAATTTAAATAGAAATAACGGGAATACAATGCAGATGATGTACTGCTTTGTAAAAAAGATCGCAATGATCAGCAGCGCCTCGATCAGCTCACGATACCGGCACTTTTTCCTTGTCTCCACAAAAAGCACAAGCATCATCAGCATGAGTGCCGTCGTATCCGGCACGGCATTCAGATATCCGTACCGCCAGCTGCAGTTTATCAAGAAGAGAAATGCGGCCGCAGGAGCTGTGACCGTTTGTGTATGATCCTTCACAATAAGAGCTGCAAAAGCAGCTCCGGCAAGCATTGCAAGATAGCTGACCAGATAATGCAGAAGAAAAATATCGATCGGCAGCCATAATGCGAAAAAGGCTGTTATCAGAGAATAAAGAGGCCCGTACAAAAACACCATTCCCGGCTTCTCACCGCCAAACGCATATTCCGGTGAATAAGGATTCCGGCCGGAAAGGATCGTTTTGGTCAGCTGAATATTGACTACCTCCCGGTATTCGTTCGGCACATCGTATTCGGTAACCATACTCACACCGATGGACCACAGCAGCCAGACCGTGTAGATCACTAACGGGATAGCCAGAAGATTTATGATATTTTTCCTGTTTTGAAAAAACTGCCGGATGCTTATCACTCCGGCAGTTTCTCTGTTTCCGCTAAAAATCATATATCAGATATTGAAGCTTCCGGTCTCATCACCGTTTACCACATAGTAAACAGCTGACTCCTCGGGCTTGAAATAGAGATCCACAGATTTCACATCTGCAAGCTTCTTGCCCATGTCATATGTCCAGACACCTTCAAAAGCTTTCCTGATCTCATCCGTGGAATATTCCCGGCCGCTGTATTGAACCGTCAGCTCGGCATTGACTGCCTTTTCCGCAGCTTTCTTTGCGGGAGCTGCCTTCTTTGCCGCGGGCTTCGCTTCTGTTTTCTTAACCGCAGCAGTTTTCTTCTCTGCCGGCTTCGCCTCTGCCTTCTTTGCGGGAGCTGCTTTCTTCACTGCAGTTTTTGCTTCCGCTTTCTTTGCCGACACCTCTGCCCCCGAAACAGTTGCCTCCACCGGCGGGTTGATCTTTACAACATCCGTTTTCGGCTCATCCTTTACAGCTGCAGGTGCAACTGCCCTCTTCGTAATTGCCATTGATCTCTCTCCCTTCAATGATTCCTTATCCGACGAAATGATACAATAGTTAATAAAGCATTGCCATTTGAATTTTTGCAATTACTCAAATAATCAGTTTATACCGATTATTCTGCATTGTCAACGCAGAGACGGCAATCGCTTCCAGTTTTCTTTCCGGAAGATGTTATCGGAGATGCTGTACCAGTCAGCATCCGAGGTATCAAAGGTATTTCCGTTATTGGTCAGCACATCCCAGTTCTGAGACATCGTCACAAGCTGTTCATGAGCTGTCTTTTCCTTATTGTCTATGATCTTTCCCGTAAAGGGATTCACCGGTTCGTCGATCAGTCCCCGGAGAGCAAGGGTGGGTGTATCGGCATTTGTCATAAATTCATCCGACAGTTCGAATTCGTTTTCCGAATTAAAATCCTTATACAGAAGAAGAGGATTTACCCATTGCAGATCCGTTCCGTCCTCCAGGATCAGGTCTTCAAACTGTCCCAGTCCGTCTCCGTGATCCGCCACTATCACGATCCTCGTATTGTCATAAACACCGTTCTCCCTCAAATGATCCAGCCATTTTCCGATCTGGATCAGCGCCGCCATATTCGCATGATAATGATATTGCTCGTCTATTTCGATCCTGTTTCCTTCTCCGTCCTGCCGGTATCCGCTCTCCAGTCCTTCATTGTCCATATCCGCCGCCGGCTCGTACTCCGGCAGCTGAAGCTCGCAGGGCTCATGGGTCGTATTGTTTGTGATCATCAGAAAGGTATTTTGACCCGAATCCTTTACTGCCGTCAGGGCAGGAAATTCTTTCAGCGAAGTATACGCCTCCATAAATTTCTGCTCCGAGAAAAAGGAGGGGACCTCAGCGGCTCTGTAATCTCCGCCGTTATATACCTCATTTTGAAATATGACCGGTACGGTCTTAAAGACACTGTACATGAAAAAGGCCCGTTTTCTGCCCTTTTCCTGCACGGAATAATCCACGGAATCCCCCATCTTTCCAACCGTATCACTGACAGCAAATGTCCGGATCTCGGGATGATCCTCATAGATGGAAAAATCCGTGATATACCGGTAATTGACCCAGGGGGGATCACATACCGTTGTTTGAAACCCCGCAGACGAAAACAGGACCGGCATTACCCTGAGCGCCTCATTATGCTTTGAAACAAGGGATTCCTCCGGTCTTTTGTTGATCTCGCTCACGGAATACTCATAGCCGCCGAACAGAGCGGGCGAGCCAAAATTAGTTGCCGTTCCGAAGGAGATCGTATTGGGATAATAGACAAAGCCCTTCAGCTGATCCTTCAGCTCCGGACGCTCCGTAAGGATAAAAGGAATGTATCCGCTTATCCCGCGGTCCAGCATGATCACAACCACATTTTTTCCGCTCCTGTCCAGCAGGATCGGCATCTCCTGAGAGGAATCCTCTCTGCCGCTCCAGAGATAGGAAGCTTCCTTCAGGATCCTTTCTGCTGTCGCAAAATTAACCATCGACACAGCCAGCAGACTGATCATGACGGGAATATAGATCCTTACAACAAGGCCCCGCAGCTTTTTCCAGATCAGAAGCAGAATGAGACATACAACAGAAACAGCCAGGATATTGATCCCCTTTTCCTGCATCGAATAAGCCGGAACCTTATCAAAGATCAGCATGGAAGAAAGATTTCCGAGCTCTCTGCCAAACAGGAAGAAATCCACCAGAGCACAGCCGCAGCACAGCCATAAAAAGCATCGCAGGACTTTTCTGACCCCTGACGAGGAAAGATAGTATAAAACGGAAAGCCAGAACAGAAAATACCCCGCCGCTATGCAGAATGTATTAAACACATAGTACAGCGGATCTCTGTAATCATTCAGATTAATAAATTCCTCCGGTGAAGCGGAGATTACGGAGGATGGGATCAGCAGCCCGGTCAGTATCGTAAGGATCACAGCTCCCAGCAGGAAGATCAGGCGGTCTCTTCCGCTTTCGGGAGCCTTTGACTCAGCCTTCGGCTTTGCATCCCGCCTCTCCGATATCTTAAACAGCTTGATAAAGATATTTTTCAGAAGAGAGAACAGGTTGTTCATCGTCCAGTAAAGCACCAGACCAGACGGACTCCCGTACAGGAATACAAGGAAAAACAGAGCCAGAAGGTATGGCTGCAGCTTATCTTTTAAAGGAAAGCCTTTTGTGTAGATCGCGCAGGAGCAGTAATTGATCAGCGTCATCAGAATGGGCAGGATATTAACGGATACCGGCCCCAGCTTCAGGATCTGATCCGGCTGTCCCAGATCCCGGATCAAAAGGAAAGAGGTTCCGTTCAGAAGATCCAGATGCGAAAGAAAATGATATGCCGCGATGAAGAAAGGCACCTGCAGCAGGAGTGATATGGAGCTTCGAAGTGAATACACCGGCCGGTAATCCTGCTTTCTGTAATATACCGAAAGCATCATGAAGCGTTCGTCGCCCTTAAAGGTCTTCCGGATATGCTCTGTCCAGTGAGACATCGCCTGCTGCTTTTTTCTCTCCTCCTCCTGGATCGCATCTGCCTTTGCATATAGCGGGAGAACCAGAACGCTCACGATCAGACTGACTCCCATGATCGCGATCCCGGGATTGCGGAAAAGACCGTTGATCGTGGAAAAGACCACCTCTACGATCAGTTCTATCGGATAAATGATAATATTGTATAAACCGTTCAACATAAATTCAGTAAAAAAATCTTTAATTCTTCCGCGGCTCTGCTCTTATCCCATACGGTTTTTCCCGTATCCCGAAAGCCCAGACTCTCCGCCAGCCTCATCGACCCGTCATTGGAGAGCTCGATCAGGGCATATATCTTTTCCTGTCCAAGCCTGTTTTCGGCAAAATCGATGGCCGCCCTGCAGGCTTCAAAGGCATAGCCCCGCCTCCGGTACGGCTCATCTATCGCATAACCGATCTCAAACCCGTCTACCGAGCTGCTGTCATAAAACCCGACCCTTCCGATGATCTCTCCGGTCTCCTTCAGCACCGCCGCCCAGATCCCGTATCCGAAAAAGCCGTACATATTTTCAATATACTTTTCCGTAAAATCCGGATCCGTCGAGAGCTCCGGCAGAATATCCCGCCGGTCCTCCCTGCAGAATTCCCGGATCCGAAGTCTCTCTGTCCGGGCAATCTCCCAGGGTATCCTGTGTTTTCTCTCATACATCTTTTCGAGAAAATCCGCATCCACTTCATCAAAGCCTTCTATGATGCACTGGGCATCCCTGGAAGATATTCCGCAGCAGACATAAGCCGCATCCGCTTCAAGGGCCATACGGACCGTATCCTCATTTGCGCAGACCACCAATACGCCCCGTGCATCGCCGATCGGCCGGGTAATCTCCTCTGTCCGGACTCCCTGTGCGTCAAGACCGGAAAGCAGAAATCGGAAATACGGTTTCTGCAGACATTCCTTATCATAGAGGACTTCCTTCAGATCTCTCACGCCTTCTGAGGTTCCGGATATGTCACACCGAAGGTTTCAACGGTAACGCGCTTCATCCTCTGCTCTTCAAGGGGTCTGTCGCCCCAGTCTGTCTTCGTTTCCGCGATCTTATTCACGATATCCATCCCTTCCGTAACCTTGCCGAATGCGGCATAGGCACCGTCAAGATGGGGAGAATTCTTATGCATCACAAAAAACTGACTGCCGGCGGAATCCGGATCCTGTGCCCTGGCCATGGACAATACCCCTTCCGTATGCTTCAGATCGTTCTGAAATCCGTTCTGGGTAAATTCTCCGATGATAGAATAATCCGGCCCTCCCATTCCGGTTCCCTCCGGATCTCCCCCTTGGATCATAAAGCCCTTTATGACTCTGTGAAAGATCGTTCCGTCATAAAAGCCTTTGCTGACCAGAGAAACAAAATTGTTGACTGTATTCGGTGCGACAGACGGATACAGCTCCGCCCTGAAAATATCCCCGTTTTCCATTTCGAATGAAACGACCGGATTTTTCTGCTCTGCCATTGTTTTAATCCTCCAAAAAATACGGCGCCCGCCTTACCAGCGGGCGCCCATGTTAAACCGTCAAGGTTTTCAAGCCTTATTATCGGAACCGAGAACGTTCACGATCTTATGATGTACAATATCCTTTACATACTTGCGGCCATCCGTCAGATACTGACGGGGATCAAAGTGATCGGGATGTGCTTCAAAGTGCTCACGGATACCTGCAGTCATACCGAGACGAAGATCAGAATCGATATTGATCTTGCAGACAGCTCCCTTTGCCGCCTCACGCAGCTGATCCTCCGGAATGCCGATGGCATCCTTCAGAGCGCCGCCGTGCTCGTTGATGATCTTGACATATTCCTGAGGAACGGAAGAAGAGCCGTGAAGAACGATCGGGAATCCCGGAAGCCTCTTCGCAACTTCCGCCAGAATATCCAGACGAAGCTTCGGATCTGTGCCGGGCTTGAATTTATATGCACCGTGGCTTGTTCCGATGGCGATGGCAAGGGAATCAACACCGGTTCTCTTGACAAACTCCTCAACCTGATCCGGATCCGTATACATGGCTTTATCGTCTGCGACATTTACATCGTCCTCGACACCTGCCAGAGTACCCAGCTCTGCCTCTACCACTGCGCCGTGATCATGCGCATAGTCAGCAACCTTTTTGGAAACAGCGATATTCTCCTCAAACGGCTGAGAAGAAGCATCGATCATAACGGATGAAAAACCGCCGTCCACACAGGATTTGCAGATATCAAAATCCGCGCCGTGATCCAGATGCATGGCGATCGGAATATCCGTAACCTCCAATGCTGCCTCAACAAGCTTCATCAGATAAGCCTGCTGAGCATACTTGCGGGCACCTGCGGAAGCCTGCAGGATCACCGGAGAATGCAGTTCGTTCGCTGCTTCCGTGATCGCCTGAACGATCTCCATGTTGTTTACATTGAACGCTCCTACTGCATAACCGCCGTCATAGGCTTTTTTGAACATCTCTGTGGTTGTAACTAATGGCATAATTCTTACTTCCTTTCTTAAATATTGTAATGATTACAGCTCTTTCCTGTAGCCAGATAATGCCGCAGGCCTTCTGTGTCAGTATAACATCACGGAACTATCATTTCAACCGCGCTTTTCCGGTTTATGATCTCCGCCCGCTTCATGGAACCACCGTACTCCCCGTCCAGGGTCCAGGCTATTTTTTCCGAGGCCTCGATCCTGATCCTCGACGTATGGAAGGTAAAGACATATTTGGCATCACCTTTCCCGGCAAAAAAAGCCTTCAATACCTCCTGAAACTCTGCCGGTGTCTTGGTCGAACGCACCAGAAGCACTTCAAATAACCCGTCGCTCAGGTCCACATCCCGGCCTGTGATCCCCTTAAGCCCGCCTACCGATACGGAATTGCTGATCATACCGAAAACGAAATCATCCTCGATCACACCATCGTCATACAGGACCCTTATATGATAATCCCGAACCTCTCCGAGACGTTTTGCCGCCTCCATGATATATGCGGAATGACCGAAGGTCTTTTTCAGAGCCTGGTCCGTGTCGTAGGATACATCGGTAAAAAGCCCGAATGCGGCCACATATACAAAATACCGGTCATTAAACGATCCTATATCGCAAAAAAAACGGCTGCCGTTAACTACGATATCGGCAGCCGCCAGCATCTCCTTCGGAATGCCGAGGGATACCGCAAAATCATTCGTGGATCCTGCGGGGATATATCCCAGCGGAAGCTTTTTTTCTCCTTTTAATAATCCGGTGATCGTCTCGTTCAGAGTACCGTCGCCGCCGCAGCATACGATCAGATCGTATCCTTCCCGCAGATTCATGACCGCACCGACCGCATCACCCTGTTTCATGGTCGGATGTACCGTGATCTCATACCCGGCCTTTGAAAAAATATCGATGATATCCAGCAGCTTGCTTCGAATCCTTTCCTTTCCGGCATGAGGATTATAGATAAACAGGAGCCGCATTTTGCTTCAGACAGCTGCCGAAGCCGGACTGCTGGTCAGATACTCCTCTATCCCGGTGACCGCCTGTCCCTCGTCTTCTCCATCCGCAACAACCGTAACCTGCTGACCGTTCTTCAGAGCCAGAGACATCATGCCCATGATGCTCTTCGCATTGACATGCTTGGATTCACAGTCGATATAAACACTGGAATCATACTGGCTTGCCACCTGTACCAGCATGGCGATCGGACGGACGTCTTCGTCATCCTTTACATTGATGACCACGTCTCTCTTTTTCATAACAGTTTCTCCTCCTCATATATATC
>CACZNS010000280.1 GCA_902782575.1 uncultured Lachnospiraceae bacterium | reverse complement strand
TCGGTTTGGGTGTCTATCCGGAAAATATTCTTTGAGGTGATTTGAACGTATACTTTCAAACTTATCCCTTTAACAGGTGTTTTTTTCACCGGCCGGGTAGTATAATCTTGGAAACGGTGATCACAGACGATGCCGCACCTTTATTTCGAACAGGAACACAAATTTTATATATATAAGGAGGACAAGAAATGTGCTTTAAGAAGATCATGAAAAGAACGACCTCACTGGCCCTGGCAGCAGCTCTCACACTGGTGCTTGCAGCCTGCGGCAGGGAAAATGAACCCGCAGCGGCACCGGAGCCGGTGACGGAACCTGCCGGGGAGAGCGCGGCAGAGCCCGAAGCGGCTTCGGAGGAGGCGCCTGCGGAGGTAGCTGCTGAAGCAGCCGCAGAAGAGACAGCGGTTTCGGACACTGCCGCCGGGGAAGGGTATATCGGAGCTTACCGCACTCTGGTCAAGGAGATGTCGGATTCGGGAAAGGCGGATCAGTTCATGCTGGCAAAGATCGACGGGGATGAGATCTGGGAACTTCTGGCAAGCAATTCCGAGGGACCTCTGGATCAGGAAAATACCTTCATCTACACGGCCGTTAACGATGAGCCGGTGCTTCTTGCAAGCGCCATCGCCGGTACCGACGGCGCATCCTTAAGCTATTCCGACAAAAACATGATCCGCCGGACCGGATCCGTGGCGGGCATGGCGGATGTTTATTCCAGCATAACGGACGGGACGTTAAAAGAAGAATTCCGTGCAGAGATGATCAATACCCTCGAGACGGATGCCGCGGGAGATGAGATATTCAGCTATACCGTCAACGGAAAGGAAGTCTCCCGGGAAGAGTATGAAAAGCAGCTCGCGGACTTCAACAAAGAGTACGCCCCCTTTGTCGTCATCGATTATGACGGACTGAACGTGATGGATTTTGAAAACGGTGCATTTACACAGAAAACACAGCTGGCTTACTGGACGGCGGAGGACACTTTTACGGAGCTGGATTCCGTTGCGAAGAACGAAGCCGGCGCGGTAAACAGCCTCGCCATCGCGGCACCCGGATACACGGGGCTTTCACACTTAAGGTCTGAGGATAATGCGGACGGGACCTATTATTACGAGGATATGACCGAGGACGGCATCACCCTCATGACGAACATGAGCTATCCGAACTCGCAGCGCGACGGCCAGGCAATGGATGCGTATGCGGAAAACTTCGTCTGCGCCCAGGTAGACAACAATGCGGTGATCAAAAAGACCGTGGAGGATCCCGAGCTTTCGGCGAAGTTTACCTATCCGGTCTACAAGATCTCCTGGGAAAGCGGATCGAACGAGGATACCAAAGAGGCCGTGGGAATCGTCGTGCTCACGGACAAATATACCTTCTACTTCGGCTACCGGTGTTCCGTCGACGATTATGAAGAAAACGCGGAGTTTTACGATGAGGAGCTGCACGCCGCCGAACTGATCGATCTTAATGAATGACTAAAAAACAGAGCGAAGAGGCGATACTACAAGCCTCTCCGCTCTGTTTCATGTCCGTTTAGCCGAAGATCTGCCCCGGCAGCTTATGCTTCTCCTTAGGTGGAAATCCTCTATCAAACACTTCCACGTCCTCATCCTTCACATAATAGCCCGGCGGTGTCTGATAAACGCCCGTGATGCCATCAAGATACCCCGGTATCAATTCCTTGCAGAGAAAGAATGACGAATCCGCATCCTCCGGAAGGTCGTGGTACCTGATGCCAAACTCTCTGGCATATCCAAAACCACTTCTGCCA
This sequence comes from uncultured Lachnospiraceae bacterium, assembly GCA_902782575.1. Lineage (GTDB taxonomy): Bacteria > Bacillota > Clostridia > Lachnospirales > Lachnospiraceae > NK4A144. Next base: position 14,756 of record CACZNS010000280.1, on the reverse strand, counting down.
TAAAAGCCAATGTTGCCCTCAAAAAGGACAGCACCAAAGCCCATTTCCGAAGCCTTCTCCAAAGAGTAGTCCAGTATAGCCTTTCCGTAGCCCTTCCGTTTCAACTCAGGAATGATTCCTATCGGTCCCATCGTTAAAACCGGGATCTTCCTTCCGTCATCAGCCTCGATGATCGTCTTCATGAACATATTCTGTCCGATCAGCTTTCCATCCTGCTCCATGACAAAATCCAGTTCCTTCACGAACGCAGGATCATCTCTCAGCACGTGGATCACGTAATGCTCACTGCATCCCGGACGATATACGTCCCAGAACGCCTCCCTGACAAGGTTCTCAACTGCTCTGTGATCTTCTCTCTTTTCCAAACGAATCGTGCAGTCATTTTTATTCAATGTTTTTTACCTCCTGAAAACTTGTGACCAAAAGCTGCTTTTTAAGCGGGAGGCTTGTCTGATTGTCTGCAAACCTCCCGGTCAGCCCACAATCTCCAGTGTGTTGTACTTTTTCAAACAGCACTCTCCTTATAATGATTTTTTTAATACCTTATCTTAGCCATACCAAGCGTCGATTTCCGGCTATCTCACTTCTCTTATAACTCCATTATGATCTCTCCAGTACCGATACGTGTCAATCTCCGGGTGATCATTTCTATCTGCTCCGCCCGCGACTAAAGACAGTACTTCAAGGTCTAATTCATACCATTCACGTGGATTGCCTTTTCCTTCTTTTGCCGGATTCCGGCCGTCAGGATATAAATTGCTGATGTAACCCTCATTTTCCTTCTTAGAGTTGTTGATCGCCATTTTACCGGTTTCCTTTCGTAATAATCATCGTACCTGTTCATACACTTTATTTTGAACGCATTATGACCTTTTGACCCTGACATCACTTTATCTCATTATACACAATTCCCGGCTCCGGCTCAACACTCCGCCCCGGGATCGGCGATGCTCTGCACCGCCGCTGACTCAAGTGTTCTTCCAATCGTTTCGTGCACGCGATGGGCAGGTACGATGACATCGATTCGTTCATTCATAGATTCAGGACTTGTTCATAAATAAATCTTTACAATATCAAAAATCCTTTCAGAAAAATAATTCCGGCTCGTTTTCAATAAGATCATGCACCAGATATCTGTAGTCCATATTCTCTATTCCATAGCTGCCATCATTGATCTGCTGTGATAACTTGCTGCGGTAATAGATATCCATCGCTTGTCGAATCGGAATATTCTTTGTCTCTGAAAGCTGATTGATGATTTTCTCTTTCAAAAGTTCCTTACAGATTTTGTCAAGCAGATCCATTTCTATCATGACTTCATCCCGTAAGACTCCGTAAACGCTATTATACCGTCTATGATTTCCTGTGTCAGAAATGCAATCTGATCATTCTTCTTAAAAGATAACTGATTTCATTTAGCGTCCGCTCTTCATCCGCCAACATTGCCAATGACCGCATCACAATCGCGGTAAATATCTTTCCCGTTGCGACAATCTATCACAAACTGCAGCCATTCCCTGTCGGTATCCTCGAAGGTTTTCACCCTGTATTCTGACATATCTCCGATCTCATAAACATTGACAATGCCAGGTTTAGAAAGCCGCATTCCTTTTCTGTGAGCCCAGCGCTCCACCTGCTCCGGAAAAGCTGTCGTATTAAAAGCCTTTGGCAAAATCCGGGTTTTCTTTTGAATTCCTGATATTGGGCTTTGGTATTTTTATTGTTGTTCCGTGATAAACGATCATAATGCGGTTTATCTTCGATCTCCCTCAGAAGAATCCTGTGCAGAAATATCTGGATATCTTGCATTCCGCATTGTTAGGCCGGAAATCAACAATCAAATAATTCTTCCATGGTTATCACATTATCAAAAAAGCTACTGTACTCGTTGTATTTAAGCCCATAATATCGCAAGACGCGGCTTGGATTATCAGATCCTAAGCCGCGCCTTTTCTTTTCCAGAACGATTGATCTTCATAATCATTATGAAAAATCTTAATCATACCTGCTCCCATAAGTGGGACTATTTAGCCCATTCAACGGATATTTTATAATCGTCAAGCTTTCCGGAAGCGGTTAAAATGTCGGTTATGGTAGCACTTATTTTGTTTTTTGTCTCTTTCCAGAATTCGCTGTTTTTCATCAGCTTTTCTTCTTCTTTTTTCTTCATTTCAGTCTGGGTATTGTTAAAGTCTTCCGCATTTAACGCATCCTTTGCGAAAACCGCCTTTTTCTTATCATAATATTCAAAGCTGTCATTATCGACTTCATGCGACAGTATTTTCGGTTCCGGCACGGTAACCGTGATCGTCTTATGATCCTCATCTATCGCATATTGAATATCATCGAGAATTGTACCCGCGCTGATTATTCCGGAATAGATTATGTATGTTTCATTATCGGTAAATGGATTGGTCAGTTTGGTTTTAAAAATCTTATCCTCTTTTTTAACTGTTTCCAGATCCTTGTAATAATATTTTTGAGCTACCAGATCACTTGCAGGCAGTGCGATCGCTTCAAGGGTTTCCACATCCACCGTAAATTCTTCTTTTACAAAAGAATCCAGAATACTCTTCATTTCATTGTCTTTTTCAGCCAGTTCAACCTTGTGCCGGGTTTCGATCTCCTTCATTTTTTTATTCTGCCGGATGGCATATATGCAGAATACTCCGATAAGAGCGATTATAACGACAGCAAATACGATCGTCGATAATACATTTCCCTTATTTCCTTTGGACTTTGCCGACTTCTTCTGTCTGCCATCATCATTCTGCAGACTGATCTGTATGGAGTCCGCTTTCAGATTAAGCGACGTTTCCTGCTGCCCGTTTGCCGCCGCACCGGGTTTACTGAAAGAATATCCGCAGGCAAAGCACTCCCCTGAATCACTGCTTACGTCCAACCCGCAATTGGGACATTTTATGATCCCCATGATATCTCCTCCTATTAAGATATTGTTGTGAATCGTTATTTCTGAACAGTTACCGAACCTGCTAATGATATTTTATTGTAGCACGTGCATATATAAGTGTAAATATCGCGTGCATTTCAACTTTATCATCAAATGTATAATAAATGAAAGGATGATCGGAACATGTTTAAGATAGAAAAAGCAGAAATCGTCAATAAAACCTTTCGAATGGATAAAAGACTTGTCGAGCGGCTCGCCAGAGTGGCTCAACAGGAAAATATCTCCGTTAACGCACTTGTGATCCAATGCTGCACCTATGCCCTCGACAACATGGAGGATAAGCCGGAACCGAAATAACCGTCAGTCCTTCTTCAGGGAAATGCTGACATCCGCAGGCTCTGCAAACAGTATTCCTTCCCGGTTTCTCACATCGACCGAAAAGCCTATCTCCGCTATATCACCGGCACTGAGATTCATATTTTTCTGTTTCAGCTCCCAATCCAGATCGAGATCCAGCAATGCTGTACAGCCGGGATTAATATAACCACCCGTTCCTATACCCTCATCTATGATTTCTCCGTTTACCTTTATATCATTCAACGTAACCTCCACAATGCTATCCGTATCATTTTTTGTAACCAACAAGAAAGTAGGTTCCCCATCGTTGTCTGTCACCATCATTTCGGATCTTATGCTGACACCATTGGAATTATATACAACATCATCCCGGTCGTAGGTCACCTGATATTCGTATGAATACTGCAATGCCTTGCTGTTGATGGCTTTTTTCAGGTTATCATTCTTATATTTGTATTTTCCCGCCAGATCTGTTTTTACCTGCAGCAGATCGGTAAACTTATATTCGAAGAGATCACTTTCCGGCTGCAAATACATGGCAAACTGAACATCCGCGATCTTATTGATCCCGGACATCAGCAGACTCCTGTAATCGAACTTTATTTCCTCCGACACGCTTGTCCCGGCCTCTACATCACAGTATATTCCTTCAAATGTATCAATCATCATACCGTTCACCGAGCACATATTCTCTGATCTCACCTCATATTCACTCTGTGAATGATTTTCGATCAGCAGGCTGATCACTGCATAGTAGTACTGATATGTGATGTTCACGGCAGTTATTTTGATATCGCCCGAATCATATAGGACAGTCTCCTCAATGAAGTGGCTCCTGTCAAAGGTGACCATTGAGGTATCAAAGTCATTGCCCTGACCTGAACCAAACCCGTTTTTCCGGATCAGTAAGAAAAGAAGCGTCAAAGCCGTGATCAGGACTATCACAAGAAGGATGATGAAAACCACTGCCGTTCCCGAATGCTTCTTTTTATCTCTGCTTTTGTCCCGGGTATTACCGGCAATCGAAGATTGCCCGGTCTGATGGCCGCTATCCCCATAATTCTGCGGCATGGAATGGCTTGCGGGATCCTGCGTAGGATAAACCGACTGTGTGTGATACACAGGCCCTGTTCCCTGTGACGAATGTATATCCCGGATTTCGTGACCGCCCTGATCCGGCTGCCTGACGGCTGATCCGGACAGATCCTGGCTCTGTGCGTTGAAGCTGTCCTGCGGGAACACGTATCCGCAGGCAAAGCACTCCCCTGATTCACTGCTGACATTTAATCCGCAATTCGGGCATTTGATGATCGCCATGGCACCTTCCCCTCTTATCCTTTGGCACAAACGTCCAACGTATACCATTTCTGTTTACAGTTTAACACTTACTATCATGTGTGTAAATAATAGGTGCATTTCCTGTCTGTTACCATATGTATAGTAGGAAAGAGGGATAACGATCATGTTTAAGATAGAAAAAAAAGACTTTGTCAACAAAACCTTTCGTATGGATAAAAGACTTGTCGAGCGGCTTGCCAGGGTGGCCCAGCAGGAAAATATCTCCGTTAATGCGCTTGTGATCCAGTGCTGCAATTATGCCCTCGACAATATGTCAGAACAGCCCGACACAGATTAACCCTCTCCTTTTCATACTGTATGACACAGCTTTGATCATACTGAAAGCATATCAAACTGCTTTTCCGGAGTGGTGTGCAGGCTGCACACATTCAAAGCCGCACCCTGCGGCTCCCCCAATCCCGTAAGTGAGGAAGATGCACAGGCCATTAAAAATAAGTTTCCCGGAGAAAAGGCTGCCTGGGAGGGAAGATTCGCCAGCCATGACATGAGCCGCAGACAGGTTGATGAAAACGGAAATATCACGAAACCTTATAAAGAGACCAAAATAAGATGTAAAAGACCCTTCAAGCTTATATCGCTGCTTTCAACAACGTTGTGCACGGCAGGAGCGTTGACGGCAAAGAGGTTTTCCCCTCCGGAGAAGAACTGCCGGAAAGAGAATACCGGAAGCTGAAGGACCTTGAAAATAAAATGACGGAAGCCGCCAAAAACTATCACGAAGCCAAGGTCAGGCAGAAGAAGGGCGGATTTGAAAAGCATAAGACCGCTCAGGGCAGAGACAGGGATGAGATGAGTATGACGATCGCAAACTTTTCCGTTGATGCCCGGTCCGAAGAAAACGCTGCAGGCAATGACAAGATAAAGGTCACAAGCCTCAAGGATTTTGACAGCGACCTCAAAAATCTCAATAAACAATCCAGAAAACATCTGGACGCAAAGGTTAAGAAGCACATGGACGCCGCGAAAAAGCAGGATCATGGAAAGACCAATCATAACATGATGCATTAATGGCATCCATGCCGCCGGACCGTAGCGGATTATGCTGCAGGAGACTTACGGACAGACTTAGCTGCCATGATCACTCCCACCAGCAATACGGCTTCCACGATCAGGGCTATGACCGGTGTTTTCATGAACCCCGCTATCAGGTATCCGATTGCGCACACCACCGCAACGAGCATGGCATAGGGAAGCTGTGTCTCAACATGCCTTATGTGTTTGCAATCCGCTCCGGTAGATGCCAGGATCGTTGTATCCGATATGGGGGAGCAATGATCTCCGCATACGGACCCCGCAAGAGTAGCTCCCAGCGCGGGGATCAGGAGTCCCGCTGCCGGTCCGGTCTCACAGATCATGGTGACGATCGGAATGAGCATACCGAAGGTCCCCCAGCTTGTCCCCATGGAAAAGCTCATCAGGGCCGCTATGATAAAGATCAGAAAAGGAAGGAATCCCATCGGCAGATCGGATCCGTTCACAAATCCCGAGATAAACACGCCGGTTCCGATCAGCTGCCGGCATACGCCCCCAAGACTCCAGGATAAGATCAGGATCAGCATGGGAGGAACGATGCTCCCGATCCCGTTTACGATACAGTCTATGAATTCCTTCGGTTTCATGATCCTGCGGGGCAGGTACAGAAGCATTGCGCACAGGAGCCCGGCGAAGGCTCCGAGCGACAGACCCGCGGCAGGATTGTATCCGATCGCCTCCGAGAAGCTTACTCCTTCAAAAAAGCCCCCGACGTATGCCATTCCCAATATCGCACAGACGATCAATACAACAATGGGAAGTACGAGATCGATCACCCGTCCTTTGGATCCGGTGTCTTCCCAGCCGGTCTGCTCCTCCGGAAGAGCGCTCTTCGCTTCTTCCTCTGCCTTTTTCATGGGGCCGAAATCCTTTCCGGTCAGACTTATGACAAATACCATCAATATCGTCATGAGGCCATAGAAATTGTACGGGATCGTAGAAAGAAAAATGCTGAATCCGTCCGTTTCGCTTACCTCGCTGGCAACAGCCACGGCCCAGCTGGATACCGGTGCGATAATGCATACCGGTGCCGCGGTGGCATCGATGATGTAGGCCAGCTTCTCTCTTGAGATACCCAGCCTGTCCGTAATGGGACGCATAACCGTACCTACCGTAAGGCAGTTGAATCCGTCATCGATGAATACGAGAATTCCAAGAAGTGAGGTGGCAAAGGCCGCCGACCGTTTGCTGTGCAGCTTGGTCCCCGCCCATCTCCCGTAGGCCTGGCTTCCGCCGGATTTTGATACCAGACTGACAACCGCCCAGAGCAATGCCAGAAAGATTATCATATACGCGTTATCCGCGATCTTGCTGCTCATCATATCGAAGGTCATCGCCGCTGCGGAAAAAACGGTTCCGCTGCCGGCAAAGGCATAAATGAGCATGCCGGAAACGATGCCGACAAACAGGGATGAATAGACCTCTTTTGTGATAAGCGCCAATGCTATGGCTATAATGGGAGGCAGGATCGACAGCCACCCTGTTTCGATCATTGTGAAATCCATACTTTGCTATCTCCTTCATCCTGGCGGTTCTTCAACCATTCACACCTTTCCTCAGACAGGTCCGGTTTTTTACCTTTTGCAATATTATATTTTGCACAATACGATATGTCAAGAGATTATTCCAGTACCTTCTCCTCAAACTGCATCAAAAGCTCCTGGGTATCCGCGATACTCAGATGCCCGCCGAAGGCAAAGATGAGGATCGCATCTCTTCGCTCTCTGGCATAGAGCACGCCTGCCTTCGAGATCTCAAGCGCCCGCTGCGTTTCATCCAGATCAAAGCCTGCGCCGAGGCAGAGGAGCAGGATCTTATCCCGGCCCGGCTGTCTGGTGCCGTTTAATATCTGATAGCCGTAGGTCCTCTCTATATTGCTCAGACGGATCACCTCAGCCTTATCGATGCCCTTCTTGCGGATCATGGATCCATAATAGTCCGCAAAGGTCTGATAGGGGCTGTTCTTCTCCAGATCCTTCACATAGTCCTTCAGCTCCTCCGGCTGCCCGATCTGCTTCAGCATCTCATTCAGTTTCCAGGTAGTCTTCATTCCTCTCCTCCCGGATCAGGGATCTCCCGGCAGACATTGACAGTCCCCTGATCCTCCCGCTAAAATAAATCCATCATGGATGATCTGAGATCAAAATGTGAACAAAGCTTCTACCGGGCATTATATCATTTTGATGATGCATCGCAAGAACTCATTTTGGACGAGACCACAGGGCAGCTCTTCTTAAAGAAAACCCTGACGCATTACAGTCCTTCTGTCTATGCGTATCTTCGGGATCACAGAAATCCCCATGTCCCGGCTGTCCACTCCTTTCGGGAGGAAAACGGCCGTCTGATCGTTCTGGAGGAATACGTTCAGGGCAAAACCCTGGATGAGCTGCTTGCCGCCGGTACCCTTAAGGATACGGATAAATACAGCATCCTCACCGGACTCTGTGATGCTCTGACCTTTCTGCACAGCGCCCCTTCTCCCATCATCCACAGAGATATCAAGCCTTCCAATGTTATGTTAACCTCCGACGGGTTCGTAAAGCTGATCGACTACGATGCCGCAAAGATTCATATTCCCGAAAAGCAGAAGGATACCACGCTGATCGGCACTCCCGGCTCCGCTGCCCCGGAGCAGTACGGCTTTGCCCAGTCGGATGTGCGGACGGATATCTATGCGCTGGGAGTCCTGATCCAGACGCTTTTCCCGGGAGATCCGAGATATGAAAGGATCGCGCTGAAGGCTACCTCCATCGATCCGAAGGACCGGTATCAGAGTGCGCAGCAGGTCAGACGGGTGCTGGAGAAGGCCCTCCATCGAAGCAGGCGGTATCCCGCACGGATCATCGCTTTCTGTATCATCCTCTGCATCCTGCCGGGGATAACGATCTTTATCATAAAAAGCCTGTCCGGAAAAGCGGCCGGTTCCCTTTCGGCATCCGCATCGGAAGATGCGCCGGTTTCTGCTGCAGAAACAGCTTCACAGGATATGCCGGAGCCTGTTTCGGAAACGGCAGCCGAAGCCGGATCGGAAGCACTGCCGGAGCCGGATGCGGCAGCCGGATCGGAAGCACCGTACTCCTCCATGGACCCGGAAAAGGACCCTGCGAGAATGCTGATCGATGCCGCCGCACCCGATCTATACAGAGAGTATCTGAAAGAAGAAGAAAAAAGAAACAGGACAGCCTCCGAAAACACAGGTACTCAGGCTATTCCGGCAAGCGATTCCGCACTCACCATAGAAGAATCCACCTGGCTTATTACCGGCACAGACAGTATCGAATCTCACCTGAAATGCATTGCAAAGCTGAAGAATCAAACCTCTGATATGGTCGCAGTCTCTCCGGGGATCAGAGTCACCGTCCGGAATCAGGACGGCTCCATCGCCGCCACAAAGGAGAAGACGATCCGATATATCATGCCGGGGGATAGTTCCGTTCTGCTGCGTCTGCTCGCAGTACCCGTTTCTTTGAAGAAAGATATGCAGGTGTCGATCGACGTCATCTCTTCCGGATGGGTCCCGGCGGATTCGGTAGACTACCCGAAAAGCAGCGATATCCTCATATCTAATGTCTCCGAATACACTTCCGGAATGAATCAGTCCATCACGGGCGAGATCACGAATAATTATTCCGCAGCGTTGCCAGTGCCTACCCTGATAGCTTTGTTTCTGAAGGACGGAAAGATCATCGATGCGGAATACGATTATCTGGACAGCCTCAACCCCGGTATTACTTTACCCTTTCAGCTCGAGGTGTTTCAACCCCCGGAGCACGACAATGTGGAGCTGTATCTTTCGGAATAGCCGGAATACGGACTTCTTCCTACTCCATCTCCATTTCCTTTACCAGATATGAGCCGGATGAATTGCTGAAGACCAGATGATAAGACAGGTCGTAAGGGCGGGAGACGCCCCAGTCTGCGTTCTTTATGTTGAATTTGCAGGAAGCATTGCATTCATAGGTGGTATCGGAGGTCTTTCGGATCTCCTCCGTAACAAAATCGCTGAAATCGTAGGAGCTGACGTTCTGCCCCCACGAGTTTACATAAGATCCAAGCTTTTCATAGAGCTCCGTGTCCTTTTCCACAAGCGCAAGCACGGCGCTTCGGTAATTCCCGGTATTCTTAAAGGTTGCAAACGGAGAATAGGCCTTCATAAACGCCTCGGCCGCCTCGGTCACCGCCTTTTCCTCCTCCTCCGTGACCGGAAGGGAGATCTCCTCCTCTTCCTCCCCGGAAGTAGCTGCTTCGGCCTGCTCCGCCTGCAGCGTTTCCCAGACGGACATCCCCTCCGTCAGCTGCATCGGCTCTGCCGGCGCCTCGTCCTCCACGGCTCCCACCTTATAATTCTGGTGCCCGAAGAAGGTCTTTTTCCCGTCAGGAACCAGGGTGATGGTGGAAACACGCCTGTTTCCGTTTACGATCCGGTAAACCCTTGCATCCTCTCCGGGGGTGCTGTCTTCATAATAATAAAGATCCCCTCCGGAATAATTCTGCATCAGCGTCTCCACGATATGGGAGGGAAGGCAGGCCTCGTAGTCCTTCAGGAAAAGCCAGAAATAACACAGCAGAAGAAAAACGACCAGACAGGCTGCCCCGAAACCGATCAATGCACCGATATAAAATTTGTGCTCTTTTTCCACTATATCCTGCGGATCCATCTTGTTCACGCCTTAAAAAGGCAGTCTCTCCCTTTGCATTTATTTCACAAGGATCGCATCCGGCACCGGACGGATCCCGATCACGGAGGAAGGGGAATTGATCAGCTCTCCTTCATAATAAAGTACCGAGGAAGAGCCTCCGTCCAGGTTGGCCGCATTCACGGCTCCGTATGAAAGCATCACATCCTCCAGATCGGATACCGTGGCTCCCAGGGAAGCCGGCTGCCTGCCGTCTATCACAAGCAAAAGCATGGCACCGTCGCTTCTCTGCCCGATGGCGGAGCGGGGATTCACACCTCCTCCGCTGCCGGTGGGCACCCGCTCCCCGTTGATCACAAGGGCCGGGCCGAAGGCGATCCCCTCCCAGACACCCGCTGCGATCGCGGCATCCGGAGACATATCTCCCACAATGAGTCTGTGCTCCTTATCAAAACCGATGATGGTCCTGTAATCCGACGCGTGGTTGGATACCAGCACTCCTTCGCGGATCACGGGCCCCAGAGGAAGCCCTCCTTTTCCGTGCCCCTCCGGATCATAGAAGCCCCCTGCGTTCATTCCGACGATGGCCCCGGCCTCATTTGCCATATCCACAACCTTCTGCCCGACTCCGCCCTCCGCAAAGTTCGGGATCATATGGATCGAGACACGGGACGGATCCTCCACGATGACCATCTTTCCCCTGTAGGTCTGCGCCTTCACATCCTCCACGGTGATGCCGTCCGACTGGGTGGGTTCCTTTACCTCCGCGGGCTCCTCTTCCTCCCCATCTGCCTCCGAAGGAGCTTCTTCCTTAGGAGCCGGTGTCCGGGCCACGGCGATCTTTATGCTGCTCACATCCGTAACGGCTGTGGGAACGCGCACCTGACCCTCGGCCAGGATCCGGTCTACCTCCGTCTGCGAAAAGTAGATCCCGGGAATGAATTTCAGGGCACTGGTCTCCATAACGGTGTTTACAAAACGGTCCCGTGCCGCGACAGAAGGTCCGTAGCACAGAACCGTCATTAAGCCGAAAACGCCGCCAAGCAGCACGATCAGCACCAGAATTACGATCATTAAAATCCTCCGGACAATACGCATCTCTACCGCCCGCCTTATTCCGCTGCCTTAAGCAGCTCAAGTCTCTTCTCAAACTCTTCCACCGGCAAAGGCTTGTCAAAATAATAACCCTGCACGAAATAACACCTGCTTTCCTTCAAAAGCACGATCTGGTCGATGGTTTCCACACCCTCCGCCACGCTTTCCAGACCGAGGGACTGAACCATACTGATGATGGATTTCAGCATCACCGTTCTCTTTTCATCCTCGGCACCCCCGTTTCCCATCGGTATGAAGCTGCGGTCGATCTTGATCATGCTCCAGGGCATTTCGTACAGCAGATTCATGGAAGAGTAGCCAACGCCGAAATCATCCACGCTGGTTGCGATGCCCTGCTCGCGAAGCCCCGCGACCAGTCCCTTTAATTCCTGATAGTCCACCTCCGTAGTCGTTTCTGTCAGCTCGATCTCCACCAGACGGTGCGGCACCTCATAGCGATCCACGATCTCTATGATATGCTGCAGCAGATTCGGATCCCCCAGATGGCATCTGGAAAGATTGATGGATACCCGGACGGTAGCTCTGCCCTCGTCGATCCATCTCCTGAGATCCCTGCACACCCGCTCCAGCATATAGAAATCCAGCTTGACGATATCCCCGTTGCTCTCAAGCACCGGAATAAACCGGTACGGAAGCACCATCTGCCCGTCGTGCTTCCACCGGCAGAGCGCCTCCGCGCCCTTAAGCCTGTATTTGTTCAGCTCCACCTTCGGCTGGTAAAAGACGAAGAATTCCTCATTCTCCAGAGCATCCTGAAAGATCTCCGCGATATATTTCGCGTCCTTATCCGCCTGCTGGAGCTTTTCATCATAAATGATAAACTGCTGCCCCGGATTCTGCAGCGCATTGTGAAGGGCGGCTGCGATGATGTCGTTTAATTCTTCCGCGCCCTGGCAGTTCTCCGAAATGAAATAGAAGCCCGCAGTGGCGCTCATCATCCTGCCCTCGGTATCCTCTCCCCAGGACACCGCTTTTCCGGAAAGATAGATGGCGACCTCGTCAAATCTGTCTTTCGGAAAGATCACACTGAAATTGATACCGCCCGTCCTGGCGACCATTCCCTTATTCCCGAGAAGTGCCTGAAGATCCCGCACATAGGCTGCCATCAGCTTGTTTCCGTTATCATTTCCCACCTGCCGGTTCAGCTCTGCCATGCTCTTTAAGCTGAAGCCGCAGGCCACATAGCTGCAGATATCCCCGTTTTGAAACAGTGCATCCGCGTATTCCGTAAAGAGAGCCTTGGTACTGACGCCGGTCACATAGTCGATCTGCTTTTGCGCTTCTTCCCTTCGTCTGTCCAACTCTCTTGTCACCAGCATCCTGACGATCTCGTAAGATGCGTTCAGTCCGGCTTTCAGCTCTGCCGTATAGTCCCCGTTCGCAAGCCTCGTAAACATCAGGCACCGGACATTTTTCCCGTCGGCGGTAAACTCATGCTCCGAGCAGCCTGCCGCGATGACACCCCGGTCCTGATACAGCGTGATGACCTCCATATCATCATGATCGCCGATCTGGATCTCCGTATTGGTGACCCCCAGCACCCTGTCCAGCTTTTCCAGCACATTCAGGAAATCCTCATCCAGAAGCCAGGCCTGCTCGGAGATCCGGAGCATCGCCTCGAAGGTCTGCATATAGGCCAGAATATCAAAGGCTGCCATTACGCATCACCTCCTTCCGGCGCCAGCTGCGGGATCGTTATGATAAATTCCGTCCCTTTTCCGAGCTCGCTGACAAGCTCGATCCTGCCGGACATCGCATTTACATGATAGCCGATCAGGGAAAATCCGAGCATCTCGAATTCCTCGTCCCTTACCTCCGAAAACCCCCTGCTCGTCATATAGCTGCGGATATACTGCGCCTGCTCCGGCTCGATCCCGACTCCGCCGTCCGCCACCCGGATGATCAGATCCGTTGCATATGAGTTCTTTTTAACGTCGATGGACACCCTTATCCAGGATTCCTGGGTATACCGGTTGCTGTTTTCGATCAGCTTGCCGATGGTACTTCCGATCCTGGCGGGATCCCCCATCAGCTTCTCCGGCACATTTTCCGAAACCTCAAGGCTCATCTCATTGTGCATGGTATCCGCCTGTGCCATGTGCTCCTTCAGCTTCATCTCGATCACGCTGCGGATATTGTAGACAGTCTCCCGCAGCGTGAAATCGCCGTTAATGATATTGGTATAATCCATCGTATCCTCTACGATGCTGCCCAGCTCCAGAGTCCGGGCCATCAGGCCGTATACGGTCTTCTGGGCCTGGTAATTATCCGGAGATTTGTTTTTTTTATCGGAAAAGAAAGAATACAGCTCGCTGACGTTCTGCTTCAGCTCCGTGGAAAAACGCATCATAAAATCAGACTGATTCTTCGCCGTCTCTTCCACTGTATGATGCATCTGCATAGCCAGATAACGCTGATACGCGACCCGTGAGAGAACCTCCGCAAGCCGTGAGAGGAAATTCGCCGTTTTATCGATCTCCTCCCGTTCGATCTGATTTGTCATCTTTGCGGCCGCCACATATTCATCCGGATCCAGATGATATTCCGCCGCTTTTTCTCTGATATGCTCCTCATTCACCGGATCGGTACGCACCTGACCGCCGATGAAGCTGCCTATAAACTCACCGTTCAAAAGGATCGGCGCGGCATAATCCGTAAGCCCCGCATGGCATGGATAGACCGCCGGTTTCCCGCTCTGCATGGTCATGAGCGCTCCCTGACGGTCGCAGACCTCACACTTTCGTGCTCCGGTCCTGGACTTCCTTGTCATTTCCATACAAAAACGGGTGAACCCGCTTCCTTTCGTCACGGGAGTCCCGTTTGCATCCGTGATAAGTGCCGCCATTCCGGAATATTCCGAAAAGGCATCCTGAATCTCCTGCAAAATATCAGAAGAGATCAGATCTGTTAATAAAAAACTGCTCAAACCTGTACCCTCTGTACCGCAGCTGCCGGTATCCTGACACATTCATTCTCCGCCCAAACCCTGTCCGCATTTCCTTCGCCGCGTCAGAAAATCCCCCATTGTAAATATGCGATACGCATTTCCCTTCCCTCAACATTTGACGCTTTATTTATTCGTTTTACTATAACATATCCGATGTTTTCATGTAAAGAATTCCACGGCTAATTCCCTTTTCAAAAAGGCGGTTTTATATTAAAATATACAGGATATGAAACTGGGGCATAAAAAAACGGTTCCGATCCTGCTTGTCTGCATGATCATTCTCTTAAGCGGATGCGGAAAAAAGCATGAAGCATATGTATCGGACTCACCGACGGTCCGGGATAATACCAGTATCTGCCTGGTTCCCTCGGCACCCGGCAGGGTCGTCTACGGCAAC
>CACZNS010000279.1 GCA_902782575.1 uncultured Lachnospiraceae bacterium | reverse complement strand
GGAAGGGTCACGCTCTCCGTGCCGGAAAGCTTCCTTGTTTCGGAAAGGAGGCTCTCCCCGTTCCGGCCGAGCTCCATCAAAACCTCCGCCTCCGCCGTCATCGAGATCCGAAGCTGAAGCTCTGCATCCCGGTATTCCCGGTCAAGCCTGGTGAGGATCTTCAGGTCGCTCACATGCGCCTTCGGCATCGTGTAAAGCCAGACATTGCGGAAGATCCCGGAAAAGCGGAAGAAGTCCTGATCCTCGCACCAGCTCCCCGCCGTAAAGCGGAATACCATGACCGCAAGCTTATTGACTCCCTCATAGTCGATATATTCCGTCAGATCAAACTCCGAGGGGGTAAAGCTGTCCTCGCTGTAGCCGATGTAATGCCCGTTCAGCCACAGCGCCAGGCCGCTCTCCGCTCCCTCAAAGCAGATGCAGACCGGTCCCTTCCCCCAGCGTCCGGGCACCGTAAAATGCCGGATATAATGGGCCACCGGATTGAAGTTTTCCGGGATGCTCCCGGGCTCCACCTCCTCATGCCCGTCCCAGGGGTACTGTACGTTCACATACTGGGGCGAGCCGTACCCCTCCAGCTGGATGCAGGCCGGCACCCGGATATCCGAGAAGCCGTCATCGTTAAAGTCCGTCCGGCAGAAATCCCGGACGGCGGCAGCCGTGTTTTTCGCATAGGCAAATTTCCAGATGCCGTTCAAGGACTCCCGGAAGGCGGATACCCCTCTCTCCGCCGCCGCTTCGCTCTCGAAATACGCATGATCCGAATGGGCCGGGATACGGTTCTCCTCAAAAAACTCCGGATCCTTTATCTTTTCAAAATCAAATTCCATATAAGCCTTTCTTTTCCCGCGGCTGCCTACAGCGAATCCGTGAACCGCCCAAAGGCGGCAAGCCCCTCTTCCGTCATCTTATAGACGCCTGCATCCTCCAGTACCTGCTTAAAGACCAGGCCGATCTCGTCCTTCAGGATCCCGTCTATATTGCCTTCATCGATCACGGGGTATTTCTTCCGGAATTCATCCACCCAGTCCGCGTGCTTTTCGAGGACTTCATCTGCCCTGATATCCTTTCCCTCAAGGATAAACTCCTTCAGGCTGGCCATCTCGCTCTTCAGCCTGCTGGGCAGGATCGCAAGCCCCATGACCTCGATGAGTCCGATGTTTTCCTTCTTGATATGGTGAAGCCCTGCATGGGGATGGTAAACGCCCAGGGGATGCTCCTTCGTGGTGATATTGTTCCTTAAGGTCAGGTCGAATTCATACACGCCGTCCCTGCACCGGGCGATGGGCGTGATGGTGTTGTGCTTCTCCCCCTCCGTTTCGGCGAAGATAAAGGCAGCCTCGTCGGTATAGGCCCGCCACTTTCCGAGGATATGATCCCCCAGGTCGATGAGGCGCTCCTTTTCCTTCGAGCGGAGCCTGATCACGGAAAGGGGCCATCTGATGATCCCGGCCTCCACTTCCTCATAGCCCGGCACCGTAAACTTCCTTACATATCCGGCTCTTGCCATCGGGAATTCGTAGTTTCCGCCCTGGAAATGATCGTGGCTTAAGATCGAGCCGCCCACGATGGGCAGGTCGGCATTGCTTCCCACGATATAATGCGGGAACTGTCCGATAAAATCAAAAAGCTTTTCAAAGCAGCTCCGGTCGATCTTCATCGGCGTATGCTCTTTGTTAAAGACGATGCAGTGCTCGTTATAATAGACATAGGGAGAATACTGCAGGAAGAAATCCTGCCCCGCAAGCTTCACGGGGATGATGCGGTGGTTTTCCCTGGCCGGATGGTTCATCCTGCCCCGGTAGCCCTCGTTCTCCGCGCAGAGCTGGCACTTGGGATAATCAGACTGGGGGGCGTTTTTCGCCGCGGCGATGGCCTTCGGGTCCTTCTCCGGCTTGCTCAGATTGATGGTGATGTCAAGCTCCCCGTACTCCGTGGGGGTCTGCCACTTCATGTCCTTTATGATCCGGTAGCGGCGGATGTAGTCGGTATCGCAGCTGAAGCGGTAATACCAGTCCGTCGCCTCCCTGGCGGAGCTTTCCAGAAGCCTTGCGAAATGCTCCCGCACAAAGGAAGGTCTGGGGGTCAGGCAGTTCATGAGCTTCGTATCGAACAGATCCTTTGCCGTCCTGTTGTCCTCCACAAGCCCCCTGGATACGGCATCCTCCGTAAGTGCCGCAAGGATCTTCTCCAGCTCCGTTTCAGAAGCTCCTCCCTCCGGCTCCCCGTAGGAGTCGAGATCCATCACATCCAGGATCAGGTTTGTGGTATAGATCCTCTCCTCTTCGCCGATCAGACCCGTTCTCAGTCCGTATTCCACCAGATCTTTAATATGCCCATCCGTCGTCATTGTTTTCTCCTTTATCATTCATACCCGCTTTTCCGGAATAAATACCCTGTCGTGCAGCACTTCCTCTCTCCGCCTTGCTTCCTCCAGGGCCTCTCTGCTGAAGGTCTCCTGCGCCGCCACCATCTCCTCGCCGGCGACTCTCCTGACACTCATATACCTTCCCTCCGGTGTGAGCTCCATGGCTTTCACGTTGTCACTGAGCTGCACATGAAGGATATGCTTGAGATCCTCCACCAGCTCCTTCCGCTCCACCGGGAACAGGATCTCCACCCGCCGTTCCAGGTTTCTGGGCATCCAGTCCGCGGAGCCGCAGTAGAGCTCCTCCTTGCCCTCATTGTAGAAATAAAAGATCCTCGCATGCTCCAGATAGTTCCCTACGATCGAGCGCACCCGGATATTCTCCGATACCCCGGGGATCCCCACCTTCAGCGTACAGATCCCGCGCACGATCAGGTCGATCTTCACGCCTGCGGCGCTGGCTTTATAAAGCGCCGAGATGATGTCTCTGTCGCAGAGGGAGTTCATCTTCGCGACGATCCTGGCCTCCCTGCCGTTTAAGGCATTCTCCTCCTCCCTTCTGATCAGATAAAGGAAGCGCTTCTTCAGCCAGAGCGGCGCCACGGCAAGCCTGTTCCAGACCGCGGGCTCCGAATAGCCGGAAAGCATGTTGAAGACAGCGGTGGCATCCTCACCGTAGGGC
>CACZNS010000278.1 GCA_902782575.1 uncultured Lachnospiraceae bacterium | reverse complement strand
CAGGATGCGCACGGATTTGGTAAGGGACTGTCACGAAATCGACTGCGCAGGATGTGAATAAAGTCCGCAGGGAAGGATAAGAGTGCATAGCGGGCTGTATAACCGGATCCTGTCCTGTGGTTTCGGAAAAAAGACCGGCAGGATGCGCAGATTATAGGAAACGAATAAAGGAATTACGCTTTCCTGAGCCATAAGCGACGGCAGCAAGGTATTTGCGGCTCACGATGCGGCAGTCACCGGATTTGTTAACGGTATTCGTGACATTTTCCAAGGAAATAAGCGGCTTTCAGCCGCCGGGATCCGGCGCGGGAACTCAAAGACAAAAAGAGTTTCTTCATTTATTGTAAATTACTGCGTGGAATGCGGGTGCGTTTCTATTCCCGTAACACCGGTTTTCGTGGGAACAAATCCCTGGACAGGGCAGGCTTTCGGATAACGGATCAAACATCAGGAGGAAATCTATGAATTCAGTGATCACGATCGGCAGGACCTTTGGTTCGGAGGGAAGAGAGATCGGCATGCGCGTGGCAAAGCGCCTCGGGGTGAAATGCTACGACAAGGATCTGCTGGCGCGGGCGGCCAAGGACAGCGGTCTGTGCAGGGAGGTGCTGGAGAACCATGATGAGAGGCCTACCAATTCATTCCTCTACAATCTGGTCATGGATACCTATTCCTTCGGCTACAATTCCTCCGCCTTTGTGGATATGCCAGTAAGCCATAAGGTCTTTCTCGCTCAGTTCGATGCCATCAAGAAGATCGCTGACGAGGGTCCCTGCATCATCGTGGGACGCTGCGCGGACTACGCTCTGGCAGAGCGGGATAATGTGATCAATCTCTTCATCACCGGCTCGATGGACGCGCGGGTGAAGCATATCATGGAGCGCTTTGATCTTTCGGAGCATGAGGCCAAAGACATGATCCATAAAAAGGACAAGCAGCGCCGCAGCTATTATGATTATTATTCCTCCAAAAAATGGGGGCAGGTAGATACCTATGATCTTTCCATCAATTCCACGGTTCTGGGTCTGGACGGCACGGCGGATCTGATCATCCAGTATGTGAATGATGTGGAAAAGAAGAGAGAGCAGGATAAAGGTTGAATTTCACTGCTCCCGGCGGGATCTTCCGGTCCGGCCGCGGAGCATTTTGAGGCAGACTGATTATGAATGAGAAAGAAGAGAAAACGGGGCTGACCCGATATCTTTCTCCCTTCGGTGTATGGGCGCTGGCCTCCGGATGCAGTGTGGGCTGGGGCGCTTTTGTTATGCCGGGGACCACTTTTTTGCCGGCCGCCGGCCCGATGGGTACGGTGATAGGCCTCTTTCTGGGCGCCGCCGTGATGTTTGTAATCGGCGTCAATTACAATGCGCTCATGAACCGCTATCCGGATTCGGGAGGAGCCCTTACCTATACCGTACAGACCATCGGCTACGATCACGGCTATCTGAACTCCTGGTTTCTGATCCTGGTCTACGTGGCGATCATCTGGGCGAACGCCACGGCCCTGGCCCTGATCGGGCGCAAACTCCTGGGCAGTCTGTTCCGTTTCGGATTTCATTATCAGATCTTAGGCTACGATGTCTATTTCGGAGAGGCTCTGGTCTCCATTGCGGCCATCCTTCTTTTCGGCGAGATCTGTATCCATTTCAAACGTCTGGCGGGCATCCTCCAGACGATCCTTGCGGTGATCCTGATCGCCGGGATCCTGATCGCCTTTCTGGCTGTTTTCAGGATGAGCGGAGGGTTCGACAGCCTGCAGCCGTCCTTTGCGCCTTCCGGCCACCCTTTGCGGCAGATCGCGGGGATCATGGTCCTCGCTCCCTGGGCTTTTGTCGGCTTTGAATCCATTTCCCATTCCACGGAGGAATTCCGCTTTCCGGTGAAACGGGCTCTGTCCCTGATGTTTCTGGCGCTGTTTGCCGGAGTGCTGTCCTATGTATGCCTGGGTCTGATCGCTGCCATGGCGCAGCCGGAAGGGTATGCGGACTGGACCTCTTATATAGCGGACCTGCCGGAGCTGGACGGGCTTTCAGGACTGCCGACCTTTTACGCAGTGGACCGGGCCATGGGAAGGACGGGGCTGATCCTTCTGGGAGTCACGGTGCTCGCCGGGATCTTTACCGGTCTCATCGGTCATTACACCGCCGCCAGCCGGCTGATCTACGCCATGTCCAGGGAGGGGATCCTTCCGGAGTGGTTCGGCGGAAGAAGCGCTGACGGGACTCCCGTCAACGCGCTGAAGTTTCTGATCCTGATCTCTGT
>CACZNS010000277.1 GCA_902782575.1 uncultured Lachnospiraceae bacterium | reverse complement strand
TAAGCTCCCTCCGCTTTTCGTGCCGTTCATTCTTATCAGCGCTCTCCTCCCTGAGCCTTACCGTCTTTGCGCCGTTCTCTCCGTCCGCCACCTCGATCCCGTGCAGATAGAGATGCTCCTCCACCAGCCGGAAGAGCTCCTTGGACGTGCCTGTCATGACCTCCAGGATGACCTTTTTCGTTTCCGGAAGGGAAGCGAAAAACTGCGGATACTTTTTCCTGACGCTCTCATAGCCCGAAAGCTTCCAGGCAAACTGATACACCTCTCCGATATGCTCGGAAAGATAGGCGTCCGTCAGATGCCCGGACATAAAGGGATTGTTGATGATGTAATTTACATACTCCGTAAGCTGCGGATCAAAGGGCGAATCCTGTGCGCTCTCCGGCACCACCCCTCTGCGGTAGGCATTGGAGTTTAAGAAATCCTGCAGGGCAGGCTGCTCACGCACGGTACAGATATCCGCGTTCCGGAAGGTATTCTTTGCCCTCCTCACCTTCCTGTCCTCCGCGTAGCCGAAAAACCAGAACCCGGTCTTTTTTGCGGTGGCATACTGCTGGAAAAAGGTGATCTGCTGCGTCTGCTTTACGCTCTTCCACCGGTCCTTTCCGAGCCTTTCCTCCTCCCTTACTTTTACGGCAAGGTTCTTTTTGGCGGAGTTATTCAGGATCCTCTCGAAATAAAGCTGGTTAGCCTGCTGCTTCCCCGCATTGACCTGCCCCTTCTCCTGCTCCTCCGGCTGCTCCTGCTCGGAGCCCGTGCTTACCCTTGTCCGGATCACCTTCTGTGCCGCATTTTGTTCTATATTTTGCGCCGCACTCTGTACCGCACTCTGTGTCACATTTTGTGCTTCCTCCGGCTGCTGCCTCGTCTGAAAGACCGGTGCGGAGCCTGTCTGCTGCTGTTCCTTCTGAATCCTTCCCATGGGATCATCCTCCGTATCGCTGGGCATCCCGTTCGGGATGCCGCATTTATCTCTTCCTCGTAAAAACCTCTTCCTAACCCCCGGGATCACCGGACGTAAAACGCTTAATCCGCCCGGTGACCCTCTGCGGTCTATGCCTGCTTCGGAATGTAGGTGGAGCGTATGGCCCGGCTGTACTCCTTGTCGTTTTCTCCCAAAAGCACACCCTTTGTCTGGCCCACGGACCTCACATCCTGATAATTCAGAGGAGCGCTGTAGGTCTTTGTCTTTTCATCGTAGGAAAGCCCCTGCTCCCTGTACCTCTCCGTCATCTGCTTCGGCGTACCGAGCTTTGAAAACCAGCTCATCTCCAGGCTTCCGCCTCTCGGCAGGAAGAAGGTCACGTCATCCTCCATCGCCTCATCCCCGTTGGAGGGATTCAGATACCGGACCTTGCTTCCGTTGATCCCGATGATGGTCCTGTAATGGCCGCCGTTTCCCTTCTGGGTTAAGACCGACACGTAATTCCCGGTATCCAGCACCTGCTTCAGCTCCTTTAAGAAGAAGGCGCAGGCTTTATTCAGGTTCGCTCCCTCTGCCTTCACATCCTCCGATTTGTCCGAGGGGCCGGGGATGTAGATCTTGTGCTGGACCACATCCTTCCGCTTATCAATAAAGAAATCTCCCATTTCAAAGATGTTTCCCACCAGGGTCTTGCCGGCGCCCGCGTAACCCTTCAGATCCTCCACGTCCTCGTTGTAGCGCGCCTTCGTCTGCTCAAAGCCCATGGCGAAGACCTCCTCAAAGGTCTTCAGCTTCGGCTCGTAGCCTCTCAAGTCGGTCTGGACGTAAAATGCCGGTTTTTCACCCTGCTTCGCGTTCAGGGCATTGAACTGGTTGAACATGGCGGTGCCGGATACGGCCCAGCAGTTGTTTTTGGTCATCTTCTCATAGGTAAAGTCCCCGGCCCGCTTCACGCTCACCTGATAGGAGGGAAGCCCCAGAGCCAGCGCCTCCTTAGCGATCTCCTCGTCAAGCTTCTGCTGTCTTTCCTGCTCGGCCTTCCACTCTTCTTCCATCCTTCGCTCCTCCTCCATCAGCTCCTGCTCGAATCTTTCCGCTTCTTCACGCCTCTTCTGTTCTTCTTCCTCCGCCGCTTTTCTCTTCGCTTCTTCCTCTGCCTTCTTTTTCGCTGCTTCCTCCGCTGCCTTCGCAGCCTTCTCCTTTGCCTTCGCGGCCTTCTCCTTCTCTTTCGCGGCCCTCTCCTCTGCCTTCTTCCTCCTCTTTTCCTCTTTCTGTGCCTTCTCTGCGGCCTTTTTCTCTGCCGCTTCCCGCTTTTCCTTCCTCGCTGTCTCCTCTGCCTTCAGGCTTTCCTTGAAGGCATTGATCAGGTCGGCCTTCGCCTCATCCAGCTCCCTCTGTATCCTGTCCATCTCCTTCACGGTGGTGGGCTCCTTGCGCGTCCTCTTCAGAGAGAAGCCCCACCAGCCGTCATATTTTATATCCCGGTACTTTTCCTGCTTCAGATCCTGTCTGACTGTATCATTCACGATCTCAAGCCCGTATTTATCCAGGAAGGCCTTTACCACCCTTTCCGCCTTTTCCCAGTAGGAGCGTCTGGACCGGAACTCAATCTTTCTCTCCTCCGGAACATCCCTGTACAGCATTTCGTATTCTGACGTGAGCCCCTCAAAAGCATGATACGATCTGTAATACTCGATATACTCGCCCAGATGCTCCGCGATATAGTCGTCCGTCAGGGTCTCTGCGTTAAAGGTCAGGGAAGGGATACTGTTGATATATGTTTTAAATGTGGATTTCTTTCTTGCCAGGAAATCCTCCGGCCCCACCGATACTGTGGCGATATGGTTCAGATAAAGCATTTCAAAATCCTCGATCTGTTCCTTCCTCTTCTGCAGGCTTTCCTGGGCAAGCTTGACCCTCTCCTCCGCTCCCTCGACGGGATCCGCATACTCATCATAGTCTGTCTTCTCCAGCACCATATTGGTAAGGATCATGCCGTATTCTCCGGAAAGTCCCTTCTCGCCCAGAAGCTCCTCCGCTTCTTTGCTGAGCAGTCCGCCTTCCCCGGAAGCCAGCCGGAAAAGCTCCTGATATTTCTCCAGCTTCTGATGCAGGTTCAGAGCCTTAAACGCAGTCTCTTCCACCTTCTCTTCCGCTTTCTTCACCACCTGCTTCAGCCTGTTCAATTCTTGCTCGGAGTAGTAGGCATCTCCGTTTTTCTCATACTCAAGCTGCTCTTCCAGGAACGGCCTCTCCTCAAGCAGATCATCATATGCGAACCGGATGTCATCCACCGCTTTGATCGTATCGGCAAGATCCTTGCTGTACTGCTTCAGGATCCTGTCGTAATAGGGCTTGCAGCTTTCGTAAAGCTCCTTGTTTTTCTTAAGGCTCTCCTCAATGCCCTTCACGTCACTGAAGGGAGCGGTGTATACGCCGGGCTTATGCAGCGCTCCGCCCCTCATAAGCTCCTGGCCGATCTGCAGTCCGGCCCTGCCCTTCTGGATTGAAGCCCTGTCCACCTCTATGATGGATTTTTCGAAAGCCTTCTTTCTCTGGACGGCAAGCTCCCCGGCTGTCTTCTCTCCTTCCGCCTCTATTAGCTTATAATCAATGCTTCCCCACAGTTCTGCTT
>CACZNS010000276.1 GCA_902782575.1 uncultured Lachnospiraceae bacterium | reverse complement strand
TTGTATCGCGGCCGGAACGCGCTGTCATTCTTTTTATCCCTCCACAATGATCACGCAAATCGCAGCGTATTGTATCGCGGCCGGAAATCGCCGTTCTTTTATTCCTCCACCGTGATCACATCATCCAGGATATAGTGAAAGGTGGGGGCGGATTGCTTTTCCGTCTCCGGATATTCCTCATTAAGGTCGACCACATCCGAAGGATCATTCGGATCCGTGCCCCGGTAATCCCCGTAAAACACATGGCAGTCCCCCTGCTTCATCATGGCCTCGGTCTTCTTCAGCTCCTCTGCCGTGCCCGGGGCTGCGATCAGCGAATTGAGCTCCAGGATCTGCACCCAGTCCTCCTCGATCCCGGCTCCGGTATCGTTTCCGTAGACCCTTCCCTTCACATTCTTTTCGATGCTCTTCCCCTGAAGCACCGCCTCGCAGGCAGCCGTGATATAGGGCTCCCAGTTGATGCGCGAGCTTATGAGGGAGGTGGTGGGGGCGATATTGATCATGCTCTGGTTGTAGCCCACATGATAGACGATCCGGTCCGGATATTCGGATTCGCACACCACGGCCGGTCCTGTGGTGTCGGAATGCTGGGATATGATCACACAGCCCTCGGCGATCAGCTTCTCCGCGCTGCTCTTCTCCAGCTTATAATCAGACCAGGTATCGGTATAGCGCACCTTCATCACAGCCTCCGGAGCCACCGAACGGATCCCGAGGAAAAAAGCGGTAAAGCCGGAGATCACCTCCGCCTGCGGAAACGCGGCGATATATCCCACCACCGCTTCCTCCGGCCTGATCACTCCCGAATCGATCATTTCCCGAAGCTTCAACCCTGCCGCGATCCCCGTCAGATACCTTCCCTGATAGATCGAAGCCATGAAGGTATGATAATTGCTCAGGACCGGCTCGGTATTGGCATTGGAGCCGGTGGCCTGGCAGAACTGGATCGCCGGATACTCGGCGGCAAGCATCTTCGTTTCATCGCTGAAGGCGGAGCTGTTGGTAAAGATCAGGTCGCAGCCTGCCTCCGCCAGCTCCCGGATGGATCTTTCCCCCTCTCCGTCCGGCACGTTGCTCTTTACCAGCACCTCCACCTGATCCCCCAGCTTATACTCCATCGCATACTGGGCCTTCATGAAATTTGCCGTAAAGGTGGTACTCTCATCCCCGTCATAGACGAAGCCGACCTTTATCACCTTATCCCCGCTCCCGGGATCCCTGGAGATCAGAAACACTCCCCAGAACAGGGCGACCACGAGGAGCGAAGTGATCACCGTGACCGTATAAACCCGCTTCATTCCTTCTCCTCCTTCCGGTCCGTATCCATGCCTCCGTAAAGGTTCTTCAGATCGATCCTGCCCTCGTCCACAAGCTTCAGCATCACTTCCACGATCTTCGGATCAAACTGCTTTCCGGAGCAGCGCATCAGCTCCCCTCTTACAAAATCAAAGTCCAGCTTCTTCCTGTACACGCGGTTTGCCGTCATGGCGTCAAAGGCATCCGCCACGCCGATGATCCTTCCGTAAAGAGGGATCTCCTCCCCCTTCAGTCCGCTGTTGTAGCCGGTTCCGTCATATTTCTCATGATGATAGAGGGCCCCCTCCACCACATGATCGATAAAGGTGAATTCCTTCAGGATATCCGCTCCCTTCGTCACATGGGACTTCATGATCTCGTACTCATCATCCTCCAGGGGCGCCGGCTTGTTCAGGATCCTGTCCGGCACGCCGATCTTTCCGATATCATGGAGCAGGGCCGCCTTTCTCAGGTTTTCGCATTCCTTCTGATCAAAGCCCAGCTCCTGCCCGATCATGACGGAATACTCCGAAACCCGCTGGGAATGCTGGCTCGTATTCTCATCCTTCGCATCCACGGTCTTTGCGATGGCAAGGATCGTTTCATTGCCCATCCTTAACTGCTCCTGGGTATGGGCCAGCTCCCGCCTCTGGATATCAAGGGTCCTCTGGATCTGCGTCCGGGCGATGAACCAGGTGAACCAGGACACGGCAAGGATCGCCACGATCACCATATAGGCGATGAACCAGGTGTTGTCGTAGATCTCCTTTTCCTTGATGAGCCGGTAGGCTCCCTCCTCCAGCACCCGCTCTCTCCTGCTGTCCAGAACGGAAAGCCGGAAGGTATAATCGCCCGAGGGCAGGTTGGTATAGGTGATGGCGGAAAGCTCCCTGGCGGGGATCACCGTATCCATCGTATCAAAGCCTTCCAGGCAGTAGCTCACATAGGGCTCCTCAATGGTATAGTTGATGACCTCCGGGATGATCTCGATCTTGCTGATCCCCCTGCCGATCTTCACGGGGGTGTCCCGCTCCACATGGGTGGGGATCTGATCCAGCCGGATGGAGGAAACCCTCATGCGGTATGTCCTGCGGTCCGAGCTGTAATTATCGGTATCAAAGCGGTACACGCCGTTTTCCCCGGAGAGATAGAGCCGGTTCTCGCTGTCGCTGTAATTCCAGGAATTCGCCGTCAGGGCATCGATGAGACCCCTCTTGGCATCCAGCAGCTCATACTGCATATCATCCTTTCCGGACAGCAGCTCCTCCTCGTTTACCACATAGATGCCGGCGCTTCCCAGCACAAAAAGCCGCCCCTTCTCGCCGACCCAGATATCGTAATTGTTGAAATAGGGGAAATGATCGAGCCTGCGGATGGATCCCTCTCCTCCCATATAGCAGAGGCCGTTGCTGGTCACGATATAGATCCCCTTTCCGTTTGCCGCCTGCACGGCTCTCAGGATCACGCCGGAGCTTAAGCCGTCATCCAGGCCGTACTTTGCGGTCACCTCGCTTCCCGAGATCACCTCCAGGCCGTCCCCGTCGGTGCCGATCAGCAGGTCCCCGTCCGGAAGCTCCAGCATGTTCAGGGCAGCCGCCCCGGAAAGAGCCTCTCCGTAGGGAAAGCTTTTTTCTATTTTATGATCCCGGATAAAAAAGACGCCGTTGTTCCCGCCGGCGGCGACACTTCCGTCCGAAAGGGGCAGGACGACCCTGACCCGGTCTCCCATCTCGCTGTTGGTGCTGTCATAAACGGTGATCTTCCCGCCGGGCTCCGCCTCCACCAGGCCCTTTCCGTAGGTGGAAAACCATAAATGATCGTCTTTATCCCGCCTGATGCAGCGGATCCTGACGCCTTCCAGAAACTCCGTCAGCTTGTTGAAGATCTGCCTGTGATTCTCCTCATCCACCACATCCAGTCCGGAGTCGGTGCCGAAGTACAGCTCTCCCTGCCACTTCTCCACGGAATTCACCACATGCCCCTCCATCCCGGCGGCGCTGTATACGTTTACAAACGCCGACTCGGAGAGCCTTAAGAGGCCCTGCCTGGAGGATGCGAACCAGTAGTTGCCCTGATAATCCATCTCCATGTTATCGATGGAATAATTAAAATCCCTGGTCTTGATCTCATGCCAGGCCCCGTCCGGATCCAGATAGCCGATGCCGTTATCCGAGCAGACAAAGCAGCTTCCCCCCTCCACGAAGTTGAGACTGTTCAGCTTTGCGGGCTGGCCGCAGGTCAGGACCTTTTTCTTGCTGAAGGTCCCGTCGGAAATGTCGTATACATAGACGTGATTCGCGGAGGTTCCTGCGTAGAGCAGGCCGTTTGCATCAAAGGCGCAGCAGGTAAAGACCTCCTGCTGCTCATCAAGCTCAAGGGAAGCCGTGATCTCTCTTTCCCTTAAGAGAAACAGCTTTCCGTCGGAGGCCACCGCGGCCACCGTCCCCTCTTCATCCGCACAGAGGCTGTCCGCATAGAAGATCTCCGGGATCTGCGTCAGAAGGTTCAGGCCGTCCCGCAGGGTCATGATCTGCAGCGCCCCCGTGGTCCCCACATAATAGTCCGTATCCGCGCAGCGCACGA
>CACZNS010000275.1 GCA_902782575.1 uncultured Lachnospiraceae bacterium | reverse complement strand
CTTCGGGAACGGAGCCGAAGATCAAGTTCTATATGGGAGTAAAGGGGACTTCTCTGGAGGACGCCGATCAAAAGCTTGAGGCACTGAAAAAAGAAGTGATCGCAATGGCATGAGCAGATTCACTCAGAGCAGGGCGTTCTGGATCATCCTGTTAACGATACTGTCCGCTTTGGCGTTACTTTCCGCAGCCGGCGGGGTACGGAACGCGCTGCGCATGAGCCAGGATTTTCAGTATGATGCCGCGAAAGCTCTGCTTCTGGGATATGATCCGTATGATCTGAGCCTGTACGGAGGCGAAGCGGAGATACCGGAGTTAAGGGAGTTTTACGGCTACTTTGAGGATATGGGTACACCGCAGCGGATGGAGGCAAATCAGTTTCCATCCCTGCTGTATATTCTGGCGCCCTATGCAGTGCTGCCTTACCGGATCGCGAAAATACTCTGGCTTATAACCAATCTGCTCTGTACGGCACTGATCGCCTTTCTGCTGCGCAGGACATTTTTAAGAAGCATGGACAGCGGGCTGTTTGCGGCTTTTCTTCTCCTGATGACCGCAGGCACACCCTGGCGCAATCAGCTGGGGGTCGGACAGCATACGCTTTTTGCGTTTATGTTTTTCCTGCTGGCGGTCCTGCTTGAGGAAAAGGGAAAAAATCCGGTCCTTACAGGAGCAGTGTTAAGTCTGTCTTATCTGAAATATACGGTAACCGCTCCGCTTGCACTGTATTTTATCTATAAAAGAAAGTGGAAGGAATTTGCGGTGAGCCTGATCCCGCATTTCGCGGGGACGGTGGCGGCAGCGGCGGTATTGAAGGAGCCGTTTACAGACATGATCCGCAAGCCTCTTGCGGTTGCGTCTGCCCTTACCGGGGAAGGCAGTATAGATATCGGAGTACTGACCGGCGGTGCATCCCAGACTCCGGCGATCACGGTTCTGATCATGGCGGTGCTGCTTTTTGCGGCATACAGACTGAAACCCGGACACGACTGCCTGCTGATGGCGGTGCTGGTTCTGTATTCCCTGATCATGACCTATCACAGAACCTATGATTTTTTCGTTCTGATCACGGCAGCGGGCGCCTATGCGGAGGAAGCCGGTCTGCGCGGCAACGGGGAAAAACCCGGGATCTGGGAATGGTCGGCAATACTGTTTGTTGTTCTGCTGGCTTTTGTCTTTTTCGGACTCCGGTTTGTGCATGAAGCCGCCTGGAGTCTTGCGGCAGCAGCTATGCTGTATTATCTGTATGTGATCTGTGTTTCTGCAAAGCTGATCGGGCGGCTGAAGAACGGGGCATAGGCCTTTGCGGGAAGGAGGAGGAATTGGATAAGCTTTATCTGGTCATTCCGGCTTACAATGAGCAGGAGATGATTCGTTCGGTAATCGAAGAGTGGTATCCGCAGGTTGAGATGACCGGGCCGGAATCCAGGCTGGTGATCGTGGATGACGGCAGCACGGATAACACTCCCCTGATCCTGAAGGAGGAAGAGGAGAAACGTCCGCAGCTCATAGTGAAGCGCAAGGAGAATTCCGGACACGGCGCAACGATCCTTCTGGGGTATCGGTTTGCGATCCGGGAAGGTGCGGACTATATTTTCCAGACAGATTCGGACGGACAGACAGATCCGGCGGAGTTCCGGGCTTTCTGGGAGAAGCGCGCAAAATATGACATGATCGTGGGCCACAGAAACAGGCGGCAGGACGGTCTGGGGCGGATCATCGTGACCAAGGTCCTGAAGCTGGTGATCCTGCTCTGCTTCCATGTATGGGTCAAGGATGCGAATACTCCCTTCAGACTGATGAAGGCACAGACCCTGAGGGAAGAGATGAAATACGTGCCCAGAGAGTATTTTCTGGCAAACGTCCTGATCTCAGTGATCTATGCCAAGCATCAGCACCGGGTATGTTATATTCCGATTTCCTTCAGACCCAGGCAGGGTGGGAAGAACTTTATCAATATACGGCGTATCGTAAAGGTTGGATTTAAGGCGATCGGGGAATTTGTCAAACTGAACCGCATTATCCGTAAAGGATGATCGTTTTACAGGCAGGAGAACCAGAAATGGAAAAAGACAGGATCTTACTATTTATTCCGGCATATAACTGCGAGAAGCAGATCAAAAGAGTGCTGGAGCAGCTGGATGACAAGGTGATGCGGTATGTTACGGAGGTGGTTGTCGTAAATAACCGCAGCACGGACGACACCGAAAAGCAGGTGCTGGATTATAAGCTGTTTCATTGGTCGATGCCTTTGAAGCTGCTGCGGAATGAGGATAATTACGGCCTCGGCGGATCGCACAAGGTGGCATTTGATTATGCGCTGAAAAACGGTTTCGACTATGTGATCGTGCTGCACGGCGACGATCAGGGCAATATACATGATTTCCTTCCTGTTTTGAAAAAAAGGATCTATCGTGCCTACGACTGCGTGCTGGGCGGACGGTTTATGCTGAAATCCAGACTGAAGGGCTATTCGGCTTTCCGTACCTTCGGAAATGTCATTTTCAATTTCCTCTATGCTCTGGGTATCCGGCAGAGGGTTTTTGATCTCGGAGCCGGACTGAACATGTACAGCACGGATATGCTGAAGGACCGTTTTTATTATCGCTTTCCGGATGACCTGACATTTAACTGCTGCATGCTGATGGCAGTCAGGTATTATAACCAGACGGCGAGATTTTATCCGATCTCCTGGAGAGAAGACGATCAGATCTCCAATGTAAAGATGGCGAGTCAGGCCATGAAGACCTTCAGGATCCTGTTCAGATATCTGGACTGCCCCACGAGTATCCGGGGAGACTACCGTGATAAGTACGTAGAGCATTACAGAGCGGAGGAGATTGGTTGAAGGAGCTTGAGCGGACGCTTGATTATCTCAGGCGGAACGGAACGATGAATACCCTGTACGCTGCCGGGCAGCATCTGCTGGATGCCGGGAGGGATCTGGTCTATGACCGGAAACGTCCGGAAGAGCAGACCACATCCGGGGAGCTGGACAGACAGCGGGTCGAGGGCCGGCAGTTCGGGATCGGGATCAGCGTTCTGGTTCCCGTCTTCCATCCGAAGGAACGTCTGATTCGTGAGATGACGCAGTCCGTGCTGGCACAGTCCTATGAAAGCTGGGAGATGATCCTGGCGGACGGTTCCGCGGAGCCTTCGGATGTGGTGCGGAAGATAACGGAAAAGGATCCGAGGATCCGGTATGTCCGGGCGAAAGCGGGAGGAGGGATCTCCGAGAATACAAATTCCGCGCTGAATGCTTCAAAGGGCGATATGGTCACCTTTCTGGACCAGGATGACCTTCTGGAAAAGGATGCGCTTTACCGGATCGCCTGGGCGGCTGCAAACGGGGCCCAGATCGTGTATACCGATGAAGACAAGCTGGACGATGCCTCGGGGAGGTATCTGTCGGTGAACCGTAAGCCGGAATATAACGCGGATCTTCTGTATGCCAACAATTATATCTGTCATCTGTTTGCGGTTAAGCGGGGAGTGGCTCTCGGAGTCGGCGGGTTCAGAAGCCGCTACGACGGATCGCAGGATCACGATTTTATCCTGAGATGCTGCGATGCCGTTCAGGAAACGAAGATCTTTCATATTCCCAAGGTGCTCTATCACTGGCGGATCCACAGCAGCTCCACGGCCGGAGACCCCTCCGCCAAGCTTTACGCGTATGAAAACGGCAGGAAGGCGGTGGAGGATCATCTGAGAAAAAAGGGCATCGCCTGCCGGGTAGAGCATACGAAGCACAGGGGATTTTTCCGGGTAGTCTATACGGAGAAGATCCAAGAGGGATCCTACAGGGTGCTGATCGACGGCGATCTGATCCCCCTGACGGAAAACGCCGAGGCGGTCCTGGCGTCGTATCTTGCGAGAAAGGATGTCGGGGCGGTGGGAGCCAGAGTGACGGATCGTCTGGGCAGGATCCTTTGCAGCGGATACGAACGGGGCGAAGACGGAAGGATCGTATCTCTCTTTGCCGGGATGAATGCCAGGCTTCCGGGCACCATGAACCGGGCCGGCCTCGTGACGGAGGTGGCAGCGGTTTCCAAATATGCCTGTATCATCCGTAAAGAGCTGGCGGATTGCGCAGGTGAAGACCCCGGGAAGATCGACTCCTGGAGGATGTGCAGGGAGATCCGTAAAAGAGGATACCGGATACTGATCGATCCGGAAGTGGTTTTTGTAAAGAAGTAAGGTCAGATAGCAGAAGCAGAGTACATGAAGATCAGTGTAATCATTCCTAACTACAATGGAAGAGACTGTATAGGTCCCTGTCTGGACAGTCTGAAGGAGCAGGATTTCAAGGATTTTGAGATCATTGTTGTGGACAATCATTCCGAGGACGGAAGTGCGGATCTGGTGGCCTCAAATTATGATTATGTAAACCTGATCCGTCTTCCCCGGAACTTCGGCTTTTCCAGAGCGGTGAATGAAGGATTAAAGGCCTCCGCTGCCGAGTTTGCTCTTTTGTTAAACAGCGATACCACGGCGGAGCCGGGGTTTGTCGGCGCGCTTTACCGGGCGATCAGTGAGGATCCGAATATCTTCTCGGCAGCCGCCAAGATGCTGCAGATGAAGAAGCCGGACCGGATCGACGGCGCGGGGGATCTGTACTGTGCCCTGGGCTGGGCATACGCCCGCGGCAAGGGAAAAAAATCGGATCATTATTCAAAGCCCTGCGATGTATTTGCAGCCTGCGGCGGCGCGGCGATCTACCGCAGGAGCCTGCTGGACGAAGTGGGATGGTTTGATGAATTCCATTTCGCTTATCTGGAGGATGTGGACATCGGCTACCGGGCCCGCATCATGGGGCACAGAAACGTTTACGTGCCGGATGCCGTTGTATATCATTTGGGTTCTGCGGTGACGGGGTCGCGGTACAACGACTTCAAGATACGTCTCTCGGCCAGAAACAATATGTATATCATCATGAAGAATATGCCTACGCTGCAGATCATCCTGAATCTGCCGTTTCTGATCATAGGATTTGCCGTAAAAGCACTGTTTTTTACCTGTATCGGCCATTCAAGGGCCTATCTTTCCGGGATCAAGCGGGGGTATCTGCTCTGCAGGGAGGGCAGGAAGTATCCTTATTCCCGTGAGCATTTCGGAAATTATGTCCGGATCCAGATAGAGCTTTGGTGGAATACGATCCGCCGGTTTTCCGGATTAATGCTGTAGGAGTTTATTGTGATCAAAGACAATCAGCGGCTGTTCAACCGGCTCCACGTTGTGCTGGACGGCGTTGTTACAGCTTTATCCTATCTGATCGCATACTGGTTGAAGTTCGAGTCGGTTTTTTCAAATACCAAGATCTTCCACCTCTCTTTTGCGACCTATATGATGGCACTTCCGTTTCTGGTGCCCGCCTGTCTGCTGCTGTACAACCAGTTCGATCTGTACAGCTCCAAACGCGTATCCGGACGGCGCAGGGAGTTTACGCATATCGTCTATGCAAATCTGATCTGCTTTATCGGATTCAACGCGGTTCTGCAGTTTATCCGTCAGCCGGACTTTTCCCGTTCCCTGACGCTGATCTTTATGATCATAAATGTTGCGTTTGAGACGGTCGTCCGCAATATCGTCCGGTATCTGCTCAGGTTCATGCGGCGCAAGGGTTACAACCTGAAATACATTTTGCTGGTGGGGTATTCCAAGTCGGCGGAGGCCTATATCAACCGGATCCGGTTTAATCCTCAGTGGGGCTATGTGATCCGGGGGATCCTGGACGATCACGTCCCGGCAGGGACCATGTACAAGGGCGTGAAGGTTCTGGGAAGGATCGGCAATCTGGATATCATCCTGCCCGAGCATAATCTGGATGAGATCGCGATCACCTTAAGTCTGGATGAATACGGAAAGCTGGAAAAGATCGTGAATCAGTGCGAGAAGAGCGGAGTCCATACGAAGTTCATCCCGGACTACAACCGGGTAATTCCTTCAAAGCCTTATATGGAGGATCTGGACGGACTTCCGATCATCAATATCCGGCATGTGCCGCTTACCAATACCTTTAATATCATTGCAAAGCGGTTTGTGGACATCATCGGCTCCCTGGTCCTGATCGTTGTTTTTTCTCCGATCATGCTGATCTCGGCCATCGCCGTCAGGGTAAGCTCCAAGGGACCGGTGATCTTCAAGCAGGAGAGGGTCGGGCTTCATAATAAAACCTTCCAGATGTATAAATTCCGT
>CACZNS010000274.1 GCA_902782575.1 uncultured Lachnospiraceae bacterium | reverse complement strand
GGCGCAAGGACAAACCTGGAGGTGGATTTCTTCGGCGGCGAGCCGACGATGAACTTCGAGGTGGTAAAGAAGCTTGTGGCCTACGGGCGGTCAAAGGAGGAGGAGCATCATAAGAAATTCCGCTTCACGCTGACCACCAACGGTCTCCTCTTAAACGAAGAGGTGCTGGAATTTGCCAACCGGGAGATGGGAAACCTGGTGCTTTCCATCGACGGACGCAAAGAGGTGAATGACAGGATGCGCCCCACGGTAAACGGAAAAGGCTCCTATGATGTGATCCTTCCGAATTTCAAAAGGGCCGCCGCATCCAGAGGGCAGACGAATTATTATGTCCGCGGCACCTATACGCATTACAATACGGATTTTTCGGAGGATGTGCTCCATCTTCATGATCTCGGGTTTGAGCAGATCTCCGTGGAGCCCGTTGTATGCGACCCGAAGGAGCCCTATGCCTTAACGGAGGAGGATGTGCCGGTCCTGCTTGAGCAGTACGACAGGCTTGCGAAGGAGATCATAAAGCGGCGTACCCACGGAAGGTTCATCAATTTCTTTCATTTTATGATCGATCTGGAGGGCGGGCCCTGTGTGGCAAAGCGTCTTTCCGGATGCGGCGCGGGGTCGGAATATCTGGCGGTCACGCCCAGGGGCGACCTTTATCCCTGCCATCAGTTTGCGGGGGAGGAGGAGTTCCTGCTGGGCAATGTGGACGAGGGGATCCTGAACCGGTCCCTCTCGGAGAAGTTTGCATCCTGCAATGTCTATACTAAGGAAAAATGCAGGGACTGTTTTGCGAAATTCTACTGCTCCGGCGGATGCGCGGCAAACGCGTATCATGCGGAGGGGGATATCAACGGCAGCTATGAGATCGGCTGCATCCTGCAGAGAAAACGCGTGGAATGTGCGATCATGATAAAAGCGGCGCTGAGCGAAGCGCAGGAGGAAGCGGAAGCTTGATAAGGAAGCTTTCAATTTTTCACGGGTATCCGTACCGCGGATCAATACTGCGGCACGGCAGGGGTATAAAAAATGCGACGCTTAAAAGCGGAGCTTAAAGAAGCGGCGGAAGAATAAGTAAAGGAGAGTTAGGAACATGAAGAAGTCAAAAGCGATCATTGTACTGATCATCATGCTGGCGATCATCGGAGGTCTGGGATATCTGACCTGGGGGATCGTGAGCGCCACGATGCAGACACCGGGTGAGGGAGATTCCATCAAGCTCGGTCTGGACCTGCAGGGAGGCGTGAGCATCAAGTATCAGGCCACCGGCGAGGAGACACCCTCCACCGAGGACATGGCGGATACGATCTACAAGCTGCAGCAGAGAGTGGATCAGTATTCTACGGAGTCTCAGGTCTATCAGGAGGGAACGGACAGGATCAATGTGGAGATCCCGGGTGTGACGGATGCCACGGAGATCCTGAGAGAGCTGGGAAAGCCCGGTTCCCTGTATTTCATCAAACAGACCGGAAGCGACGGGACAGCGAATTACGAATTTAACGGCCTCGGATATACCCTGAGCAAAACCCTTGAGGAGCTGCAGGCCGACGGCTCCGTGGTCTGCCAGGGAACGGATGTGGTGGAAGCGGAAGCCGCGACCCTGACCCAGAACGGACAGAGGGAATATGTGGTGGATGTGACCTTCAACGAGGCCGGCACCCAGGCCTTCGCCCAGGCTACGACAGAGGCCTATCAGAAGGGCGAGACCATCGGTATCTACTATGATGATATGTTCATTTGCGTTCCGACGGTACGGGAGCCCATCACCGGCGGACAGTGCCAGATCTCCGGACAGGCCACCTTTGATGAAGCGAGGATCCTCGCTTCCACCATCCGGATCGGCGGACTGAAGGTGGAGCTGGAGGAGCTTTCCTCCTCCGTGGTGGGAGCGCAGCTCGGAAGCAACGCGATCCAGACCTCCATGAAGGCTGCCGGCATCGGCATCCTGATCATCATGATCTTCATGATCGTGATCTACTGGGTCCCGGGTGTGGCTGCATCCTTTGCCCTCATCATCTATACGGAGATCATCGTGTGCCTGCTGAAGGCCTTTAATATCACACTGACGCTGCCCGGTATCGCGGGTATCATCCTTTCCATCGGTATGGCGGTAGATGCCAACGTGATCATTTTCGCCAGGATCCGTGAGGAGACGGCAACGGGCAAAACCGTCAGCTCCTCCATCCAGCAGGGCTACGGCAAGGCGCTTTCGGCCATTATCGACGGAAACGTGACCACCCTCATCGCGGCGGCGATCCTGGGGCTTCGGGGCACGGGTACGGTCAAGGGCTTTGCGATCACCCTGGCTCTCGGTATCGTGATCTCCATGTTTACGGCTCTGGTGGTAACGAGACTGATCATGAACGCGTTCTACGGCGTGGGATTAAAGGATGTGAAATTTTACGGCAAGGCAAAGGAACGCAGCGTGCTGGATATCGTAAAGAAGAACAAGGTATTCTTCGCGATCTCCATCATCCTCGTCCTTTCCGGCCCCGTCTTTATGATGGTCAACCGCTCCGCCATCGGACATGCCCTGAATTTCTCGCAGGAATTCATCGGCGGTACCTCCGCGACGGTTGATTTCGGAAAGAATTATACCAATGAGGAATTCGAGAGCGAGATCGAGCCCAGCATTAGAGAGATCGCAGGGGACAATAACGTGAATCATTCCAACATCGCCGGGACCACTCAGATCATGATCAAGACGAATACGCTGGATCTGGATCAGAGAGATCAGTTCGTGAAGGTGATGGATGAGAAGTTCGGCGTGGCAGAGGAGAATATCCAGTTTGAGACCATCTCCGCCACCATCGGCTCCGAGATGAGAAGGGATGCGGTGCTGGCAACGCTTCTGGCGCTGATCTGCATGCTGGCTTATATCTGGTTCCGGTTCAAGGATGTGCGCTTCGGCGCGGCTTCGGTCATCGCGCTGCTGCATGACGCACTGGTAGTCATCGCCTGCTATGCCATCACAAGGATCTCCGTGGGAGGTACCTTCATCGCCTGTATTCTGACCATCATCGGTTATTCCATCAACGCGACGATCGTTATCTTCGACCGTGTGAGAGAGAATCTGAGAGTCATGGGCAAGGCGGAGCTGGACGAGGTGGTAAACACCTCCGTGACCCAGACGCTGTCCAGATCGGTGTTTACGTCCTTGACGACCTTCATTACGGTGTTTGTACTCTATATCCTCGGGGTTCCTTCCATCAAGGATTTCGCACTGCCCCTGATGGTGGGTGTGGTCTGCGGTACCTATTCCTCGATCTTCCTTGCAGGAAATCTCTGGTATGTATTCCGTAAGATCAATGCGAAGAAGGCCCCTGCCGTGGAAACGGCAAAAGCCGAGACCTCCGCGGAGGGTGGGGATTCCGGCTCGAAGGGCTCCGGAAAGAAGAAAAAGCATAAATAAAACGAAAGTGAGAGGGGGCGGTGCCATCACCGCCCCTTTTTTTCATAAGAGACCATCCGGGCGGCACCCGGAGGTGCGGTAAAATACGATGATCGCGCCGCGGAGGGATAAGCGGCGGGGCAGGAGAATGAGCATGAAGGAGATCTGGCTTGAGCGCCGGGTAGGAGGGAACTATTCGGAGCTTGCGGAGGAATACGGAACATCGCCGGTGCTGGCAAGAATCCTTGCAAACCGGGGCATTAAGGGAAAAGAGGCGGTTCGGGAGTTTTTGACTCCCGGGCTTTCCGCTGTCTTAAGCTATGACGGGCTGCCGGATATCGGGCGGGCGGTTTCGATCCTGATGGATAAGATCGATGAGGGCAGAGCCATCCGGGTGATCGGGGACTACGACATAGACGGAGTCTGTGCCACCTATATCCTGGTGGACGGCCTGAGAAAGGCGGGGGCTGCGGTGGATCATGCGATCCCCCACAGGATCCGGGACGGCTACGGACTGAATGAGGAGCTGATCCGCTCGGCGCATGAGGACGGCGCCGATACGATCATCACCTGCGATAACGGGATCGCGGCCCTTCATCAGATCGCTCTCGCAAAGGAGCTGGGCATGACGGTGATCGTAACGGATCATCATGAGGTGCCCTTTCATGAAGAGGAGGGGAGGACGGTTTACGACCTGCCTCCCGCGGATGCTGTGGTTGACATAAAGCGAAATGATTCCAGATATCCCTTCCGGGAGATCTGCGGAGCGGCGGTGGCCTTTAAGCTGATACTGGCCCTGTTTGACGCTCTGGGGATCGAGGAGAGCGAAGCGGCCCCCTATCTGGAGTTTGCGGCCTTTGCCACCGTGGGGGATGTGATGCCTCTTACGGAGGAAAACCGCGCCCTGGTGACGGAGGGCTTAAAGCGCCTGGAAAAGACGGAAAACCCCGGGATGCGGGCCCTGATCAAAGCTCAGGAGCTTGAGGGAAAGCCGCTGACGCCCTATCATGTGGGCTTTATCCTGGGTCCCTGCATCAATGCCACAGGGAGGCTTGATACGGCGGAAAACGCCCTGAAGCTGCTGATGGCGGAGAATGAGGCTGAGGCAGGGGAGCTTGCCCGGCTCCTTGTGACCCTGAATATCGAACGCAGGGAAATGACGGACAGGGCCGTAAAGGAGGCTGTCGGGATCGCGGAGAGCGATGGGAGAAGGGACGATAAGGTGCTTGTGATCTTCCTTCCCGACTGCCATGAGAGCGTGGCGGGGATCGTGGCCGGAAAGGTCCGGGAGAGGACGGGGAAGCCCTCCTTTGTCTTAAGCAGGGGCGAGAGTGCGGTAAAAGGCTCCGGCCGGTCCATCGACGAATACGATATGTACCGGGGGATGAACGCGGTGAGCGATCTCTTCCTGCAGTTCGGAGGCCATAAGATGGCAGGGGGGCTTTCGATCGAGGAGGAAAAGGTGGAGGAATTCAGAAGGCGGATCAATGAGTGCTGTACCCTGACGGAGGATGATCTGGCCCTGAAGGTCAGGTTTGACCTGATGCTTCCCTTTGCCTACGCGGGGGAGAGCCTCGCGGATGAGCTGGAGAAGCTCGCGCCCTTCGGGATGGGAAATGCCAGACCTCTCTTTGCCATGAAGAATGTAAGGCTTACGGAGCTTCGGATATGCGGGAAAAACCGAAACTGCCTGAAGGCGGTGGCAAAGGATGAAAAGGGGGCGGGAGTGGACGCCGTTTATTTCGGAGACGCGGAGGCCCTTGGAGATTACATGACGGCGCATCAGACGATAAGCATCATCTACTCTCTTGAGATGAATGAGTACCGGGGAAAGAGAGCCGCGGAGATCACGATCCGGTATTACCGATAAGGCCTTTGGAGGCTGCGGCCGCTCTGCCCGCGCGGGAGCCGCGATTGAACGAAAAATGGATTTATGGTATCTTGAAAGGGACGAAAGGTCCTGATCGGAGGGGTTATGAAGAAGCTGGAAGAGTTACTGAAAAAACTGGAATATACCGTGGAACGGGGAGATGCGGCTTCCTGCGAGGCAGCCTCCCTTGTCTATGATTCCCGG
>CACZNS010000273.1 GCA_902782575.1 uncultured Lachnospiraceae bacterium | reverse complement strand
CTGGAAGGCGTTAGGGTCAGCCGGCCGAAGGAACAGCACTTTGCAAAGACAGGCTTTTCCCCGGAAATGGTGGATGATCATTTCCGTCAGATCCAGATCGATTCCATCACGGAAGAGAAGCTCTCCGACAGGCAGCAGAAGAAGCTTGAAGAAACCGTAATATCCCTGAACAATGACATCTCCTCCATCCGTTCGGATCTGGAAAAGCTTCGGGAGGCTGCCGATACACAGTCCGCCCTGGATCCGCAAAGCATTGACGAGCTTGCAAAAAAGCTTCAGTCTGTCCAATCCTCCCTCAGCCAGGAGCTGCATCTCTATCAAAATGAACACGACCGGCAGGCAAAGCAGCTTTTGGAGGAGATCGAAAGGCTCTCTGCCATGATGGCGCAAAACAAAGGCGCTACGGATGATCTTCTCGCATCCATCGCGGATATCCAGAGCAGACTGGATAATCTCAGCCGGATCAATACCGGACAGGAGCAAAATATCCGGAATGATACGGACCGGGTCGGTGAAAGCATTTCGGATTTTATCAAGGAGAACCGCGGAAAGATCTCCGAGCTTTCTCCCGCTCTGGGCAGTCTTATCAAAAAGCTGGTCCGGACCGGCGCAAACTGTGTAAAAACCGGAAAGGTCTATGCGGAAGAAGCGGTAAAGGCCGCGAAGGAAGCATATCAGGAGGCGGAAAGGGAATGGAGCGAAAGCAGAGCCAAAGCCTCCGATCAAAAAAACCCCGAACCGAGCATCAAAGGACTGTTCCGGAAAAGTCCGCAAAAGCAGCCCTATGCCGCCTCGGGGACGGAAAAGACCGCATCGAAAGAAAAAAAGACCGGATCGGACTTCGACCTTTCGGCTTTCTGCAATAAATGGAGCATCCTTGCCAAAAACAGACTGCACAGGCGGATCAATGCACTGACAGCCGTGCTGATCCTCACCTGGCTTGTGATCCTGATCCTGTTTTCCGGGCATGATACCTCGGAAGTGCCGCTGGTCCTTTCCAGATTTCTGTCCGTCATCTGGTACCTGATCAGCTGGTGCATCGGGCTTCTGGCGACATTCTCTCTTCTGCTCCTGATCTTTCGGAGCATCTGCGGATTATACCTGCAGCTGATCAAAAAGAGAAAGCTCGAGCCCTTTTTCCGGCAGCTGATCCGCCCGGTCCTTTTCGGACTGCTCCTTTATCTTGCAGGCACCTATATCCACAATCAGTTTTATCCTCCCGTCTCGCAGGAGATCGGCTGGAAATATCTTCTGACCGTCAGGGATCCCGGCGAATTTCATCAGATCTTTGAATGGCTTTTTCAACGTTGGAGGTTCAGCTGATGAACGATAAAGAAAAGAAACAGGATTTTCTGAAACGCTTAAAGGAAAGCATTTCCTCCGTCCTGGCATCGCACGGCTATGAAGCCGAAGTGATGCTTGAGACGGACCCGGAGGCGGAGCTCACCGAAACTCACTGGCTCGCCTATGACCGCTTATTAAAGAATATCGAAGAGCAGAGGAGCTGGTCAAAAGCCATCCATAAGAGCGCCCTGAAAAACGGCAGGGATGACATGAGCCAGTTCGAGCTGACCCTGGACCGGACGATCGAGGATTTTCTCTGCTATGATGACGGCCCTCATTTTCTGCAGGGTATCTCATTTTCGGATCTGCGCCGTACAGATACGGAGCGCATGATCGATGCAATGGAGCAGAGCCGGAAGGTTACAGAGCAGCAGTCAGACCGGATTCTGGAGAAGATGCATTCGTCATCGGAGCAGAACCGGAAGGTTACAGAGCAGCAGGCTGACCGGATTCTGGAGATGATCCATTCGTCATCGGAGCAGAACCGGAACGTTACAGAGCAGCAGTCAGACCGGATTCTGGAGAAGATCGACGAGGAATCAAAACAGACCCGGGCGGCAGTCAGCAAAGAGGGAAAGCGGATCCGGGATGAGCTGAAGAGGGACCGGGAACAGACCGTAAACGAACTGAAGGCCCTCAGGGAAGAGCTTCACGGCTATGATGAGCGGCTTGAAAACCTCTTCCTTTCGGCAGTGCCGAAGGAGGATGCAAAAGTATTTTACCGGAGCCAGATCAAGGATGAATTTATCAGGATCCTGCAGACAGCAGAGAAGGAGCTGATGATCTCCACTCCCTGGATCCACGGCTGGTACAGATATACCGAGGAAGGCAGACGGATCAAATACGGGTATTACCGGTATCGTCCCCTGCTGATCGACGCGGTAAAGCGCGGGGTCAGGATCCATCTTGCTTACGGCTGGAACGGGTCGGAGGGCCGTTCCGGATCAAAGAACAGGTCCTCTTCTTCGAAGGATGATAACCTGAACGGGATCCTCACCGTATTGAAGGAATCCGTCGGAGATCGGACGGATAGAGACGGCTGTTATCTGGA
The DNA here is from genome assembly GCA_902782575.1 of uncultured Lachnospiraceae bacterium. GTDB lineage: Bacteria > Bacillota > Clostridia > Lachnospirales > Lachnospiraceae > NK4A144. The sequence goes on along the minus strand of CACZNS010000273.1, from coordinate 4,119 downwards.
AGATCAGGAAAAGATCTGCCTTTATGAGGGAGATTCCCATATAAAATGCGTCATCATGGACAACAGCTATATGCTGTTCGGCAGCTGCAATCTGCTCTCCTCCGATCCCGCAGAGGAGTCGGAACGCAAACGCGCCCATGCCGAGATCATGATCTCCTGCAGCGATGAAGAGCTGATCCGTCAGGTCAGACAGCTCTGTCTGGAGCCCGGGCAAAAGCTGATCCGCATCCGCCGTCCGGAAGAGATCGGTACGTATTATGTAAACTTTTAGAACCACGGCCGGAGGCTTCAGGCCCTGCCCGCTAATCTTCCTCCGCCCAGATGAGCGCTGCCCTGACCGCCCGCTTCCAGCCCCTTAAGAGTCTTTCCCGCTCCTGCTTCTCCATGGACGGTTCAAATCTCCGCCCCTGCTTCCAGTTCCGGCGGATGTCATCTCTGCTTTTATAAAAGCCCGTCGCGAGCCCCGCAAGATATGCTGCTCCCAGGGCGGTCGTCTCGATGCATTTCGGACGGCGTACCGCGCAGCCCGTAATATCCGCCTGAAACTTCATCAGGAAATTATTGGCGCTTGCTCCTCCGTCCACCTTAAGCTCCGTGATCGTGAGTCCGGAATCCTCCTCCATGGCCCGGAACACATCGCAGGACTGATAGGCAACAGATTCCAGGGCGGCCCGGATAAAATGCTCCTTCCTGCAGCCTCTCGTAACGCCGAAAACACTTCCTCTGGCGTAGGGATTCCAGTACGGCGCACCGAGTCCGGTAAAGCCTGGTACGATATAGACCCCGCCCGTATCCTTTACTGTATCGGCATATTCCTCAGACTGAGCCGAGGTCCGGATCATCCTCATCTCGTCTCTGAGCCACTGGACCGCCGCTCCCGCCACAAAAACACTTCCCTCCAGGGCGTAGTCCGGCTTCTCGTCTCCTCCCGCCGCGATGGTGGTCACAAGGCCGCTCTTTGATTCCACCGGCTCCTTGCCCGTATTCATGAGAATGAAGCTCCCGGTTCCATAGGTATTCTTTACATTTCCCTCCTCGAAGCAGCACTGTCCGAAAAGCGCGGCCTGCTGATCTCCCGCCGCTCCGGCGATGGGGATCTTTCCTCCGAGAATGCTCTCGTCACTGTATCCGTAGATCGCGCTGGAGGGCAGCACCTGCGGGAGCATGACCTCCGGTACGCCGAAAAGCTCCAGCAGCTCCTTATCCCATTGCAGAGTATGGATATCAAAAAGCATCGTCCGTGAGGCATTCGTATAGTCCGTCACATGGACACGCCCCTTCGTCAGCTTCCAGATGAGCCAGGTATCCACGGTACCGAAAAGCAGCTCTCCGTTTTCCGCCCGTTCCATGGCTCCCTCCACATGCTCCAGGATCCACCGGATCTTGCTGGCAGAGAAATAAGCATCCGGCACAAGACCCGTCTTTTTCCGGATCATATCCGTATATCCCTTTGAAACGATCCCGTCGATCATCTCTGCCGTCCGTCTGCATTGCCATACGATCGCATTGTATACCGGCTCTCCGGTCCTCTTGTCCCAGACGATCGTGGTCTCCCGCTGGTTTGTGATCCCGATCCCCGCGATATCGTCCGGCTTCGCGCCGACCAGTGCCATCGCCTCTGTGGCAACAGACAGTTCGGAAGACCAGATCTCCATCGGATTATGCTCCACCCATCCGGGCTTTGGATAATACTGCTCAAATTCCTTCTGGGCGGATGAGATGATCATCCCCAGCTTGTCAAACAGGATACACCGTGAGCTGGTGGTTCCCTGGTCCAGTGCCATCACATATTTTGCCATTAGATCCCCCTTTCGGAAAACAAAAGGGCAGGGAACAATATTCTGACTGTTCCCTGCCCTGTTTTTTCTTTTATCCGTCCTTGCAGGCTGCTTTCATTTTATTCGCCGCGTTCATCACCCCAGAAGAAAAGTGCCACCGTCCCGGGACCCGTATGGCTTCCGATGGTGGTCCCGATGTTGTCGATCTCAACCTTTCCCTTGAGCTTCGGGAATGTCTGCTCGATCAGCTGCGCCACCTGAAGCGCGTCCTCATAGCAGGCTGATTGGGAAATATAGCATTTCCCGCCGTATTCCGTCCCGCCTTCCGCATGCTCCTTCATCATCTCCACCGTCCGCTGGATGACCTTCTTTTTCGTGCGGATCTTCTCCCGTGGGATCAGTCTGCCGTCTATATTAACATTCAAAAGAGGACAGATGTTCAGCATATTTCCGAAGAAGCCGGATACCTTCGAAACCCGGCCGCCCCGCACCAGATACGTCAGATCCGATGTAAAGAACCAATGATTCACCCTGCGCTTGTTCTTCTCGGCAAACTCATACAGTTCATCGATATTCTTTCCCATCTCCCGCATATCCGCCAGCTCATCCATCAGAAGCCCGTAGCCGGAGGATGCTGCCAGGGAATCCACCACATAAAGCTTTCGTTCGGGATATTTTTCCTTCAATGTATCACGGGCAATAAAGGCCGAATTGACGGCTCCCGAAATCCCGGAGGAAAGAGCCAGATGCAGCACGTCCTTTCCTTCCTTTAAGAATTTCTCAAAGTAATGCTCATATTCATCGGCATTGGGCTGGGAGGTCTTTGTCATCGCTCCGTCCTTCATGGCTTTATAGAAATCCATAATGTCCATGGTCAGCCCGAGATCGTCCGTGTACTCCTTTCCGTCCAGCAGATAATGAAAGCAGAGATAGGAAATATTCCGATCTTCAAAATGCTTTTTGGTCAGATCCGCTGTTGAGCAGCAGCTTAATACAAAATCCATAACCCTGTATCTCCCCTGATTTATAGTTGCGTTATTAAGCAGCACGCTGCCTTTCTTCACTCTTCCTGCTCCGCCTCTTCCTCCCGGTCGACCGAAACAAACTCGGGCCAGAGCTCTCCGTCATATGTGCCATAGCCGTCAAGATAAGATACCGGAAGCTTTGAGATCGTATGACCGATGATCTCCACCGCATCCATATCCTTCAGAAGACGGCCGCTTTCGTCTACAGGAGTATTCTCATCATCAAAGCCGTTTCGCAGAAAGCCGATATGCATGGTATTGACCGTCTCATGCCATTCGATATATGTTACATGGGTTTTCTTTTCCTTCTCTTCTTCGGGATCGCCGCTTTCTTCGGTTTCTTCCTCTTCGCCTTCGGATACCTCTTCTTCCGAAACGGACTCTTCCCAGACCCCGGCTTCCTCTTCGGAATCCCCGGACTCTGCGGAAACCTCTTCCTCCACCTCCGCTTCGGCCGATACTTCCTCTGACGGTTCCTCTTCCTCGGAAACCGCTTCCGCCCTGACCTCTCCGTCATCTTCCTCCCCGGAGGTCTCCGGCTCTTCCTCGATGATCTCTTCGTAATATTTATCCGTGCGGATCCCGCTCTTGTCGATACAGCAGACACGAGGCGGCTCTTCTGCCGGATCGATCCCGCCGATCAGGGCGTTCGCCTCTCTGGCGATCCTCACCCCTTCATCTATATCATCACCGGAAGCATCCGAATAATAGGCCACGCCAAACCGGAGTACATCCGGCACCTCTTCGATAGTCACATAGGCCCGGCTTCCTTCTCTCACCTTTCCGACCACGCCCACCACATGTGTCCGCCATGCCAGCACATCACCCGGAAGCAGCTCTTCTCCCATCAGAAGCTCCTGCAGACAGGCCTGCTCCGTAAAATACCTCGCCGTGGTGCTGATCTTTGATTCATCCAGGATCTGATTAAACAGCCAGGACATATACCCGCTGCAGTCAAGTCCGCCCTTTCCCTGCTCCCACTGAGGATCGATGCCTCTTAAATAAGACTCTGTACCGTGGCCTCCGCCCCATACATACGGAACCCTTCCGACCACGCTCATCGCCGCCAGCATCATGTTTTCCCGGGTGGTCACCCCGAGCTCGTAGGGGAGATACTCCGCTTCCCGCAATGATTCGATATCGCTGCTCTCATAAAGCTTCTCATCATGAGAAAAGGCAAGGGCCAGGGTTTCCATGGTCCCTTCCTGCACGATCCCGGTATCGGCCAGGATCTTCCGGTAGGATTCCTTTACCGCAGCCGGCTCATCTCCGGAACTCTCCACGATGCTCTCATTCGGCTCCTTTTTCGCAAGGAT
>CACZNS010000272.1 GCA_902782575.1 uncultured Lachnospiraceae bacterium | reverse complement strand
TGCAGGATCCGTCGGTACTCGGGGATACGAGAGAGGCGGGCTATGTGACAACGGGAGCGGCCGCAAGGCTGGTTTCGATGTATATGAAGGCGGCGGAAGAGGGCTGTGAGGCAATGCTCAATCTCTGCTCCTCCGTAGGGGAGGTCGCTGACGCGGCTCAGGATATCGCGGATTACATCGGAGTTCCCATCGTGCGTGTGGATGAGGAAATGTGCAGGGAGGCTGCCAGAAAGGGTACGAGGATCGGCGTGATGGCCACTCTTCCCACCACTCTGGAGCCCACCAAAAATACCATCAGGCGGGTAAGCCGTGAGATCGGAAAGCATGTGGAGCTTGTGGACTGCCTCGTGGAGGGAGCCTTCGGCCTGGATCAGGATCAGTTCAAAAAGCGCATGGCAGACAGCGCGGCAGAGATCACGGATCAGGTGGATGTGATCGTATTCGCCCAGGGCAGCATGGCATATTGCGAGGAGTATATCGCGGAGCTTTATAAAAAGACGGTGGTTTCAAGCCCGAGGTTCGGAGCGGCGGAATTAAAGAAGGCTCTGATCAGGAAGGGCGTGATCGAAGCCTGAGGCGGCAGGCATAGCAAAGTGATCGCACTTTCCCTGGCCGCAAATGCCGGCAGGAAGGCATTTAAGCCAAGGGATACGGCAATCAGCGAATCCGTTAACTGTAAAAGCAATACCCGGGAAGGCCCGGTTTGCACGTAAACAGCATTTTATCAAAGTAAGGAGAAAAGAGTATGAAAAAGAAGATCGTTTCTGTGTTACTGGCAACTGTCATGACCGTTAGTCTGGCGGCATGCGGTCAGGGCGCTGCACCCGCGGCTCCGGCAGAGCCTGCAGAGGCTTCCGCGGAGGCACCCGCAGAGGAGGCACCCGCAGAGGAGGCTCCCGCCGAGGAAGCTCCCGCAGAGGAGGCGGCTGACGCTTCCGCAGCAGGCGGAAGCAGTGCGGATGCGGCTTATGTACTGAAGATCGGTATCTCCACAAACGAGGATGATCCGAGAGCCATCGCGGCACAGCAGTTTGCGGACGAGATCTACGAGAAGACAAACGGCGCGGTCGGCGCACAGGTTTATCCCTCCGGACAGCTCGGCGGCGATGCGGACCTGATCAATTCGCTGGCGCTTGACTCCGGCACGGCGGACATCATCATCACGGATGCTTCCAACTTCGCGACCTATGAGCCGAAGATGGGTATTTCCGCTCTTCCGTTCCAGTTCGCCGATTTCGACGAGGCATGGGCATTCATGGACAGTGATGTGGAGGCAGAGGCGGAAGAAGGCCTGCTTTCCCAGAACATGAGAGTCCTGGCTCATTACTGCAACGGCTTCCGTTGCGTTACCAACAGCAAGGGTGCGGTGAACTCCCCCGACGATATGAAGGGTATGCTGATCCGTACACCGGAGAACCCGGTCATCATGGCTACGATGACGGCACTGGGCGCAAATCCTCAGCCGCTGGCATTCAACGAGCTGTATCAGGCACTTCAGCAGGGTACCTACGATGCACAGGAGAATCCGATCCCGGTCATCTACAACAACAACCTGTATGAGGTTCAGGAATATCTTTCCGTTACGAATCATATCTATTCCGGTATGTGCTTCACCATCGCGGAGAGCGCATGGCAGAAGCTTGACGCTGATCAGCAGAAGATCGTTGAGGAAGCGGCAAAGAATTCCGCAAAGGCAGACAGAGACCTGAACAAGGAGCAGACAGACAGCCTTGTTTCCGAGCTGGAGAAGGCAGGCATGAAGATCAACTATCCGGAGCTTCAGCCCTTCGCAGACGCTACCGCTTCCGTCCTGACAGACAATGCGGCAACCTACGGCGATCTGCTTGACAAGCTGGCTGAGTGGAAAAAGTCCCGCTAAACCGTATCACGGATCAATCCCAGGGAGGACCGGTTCTCCGGTTCTCCCTTTTTTCAAAAAAGCACCGGGGCGCGCGAAACGGCCGGAAGACTGTCGTTTGCGTCAGACGGTTTTCGAAGCCGTTAATGAAGGAACTGAAATAAAGGAGTGGCAGAATGAAAAAAGTACAGGAATGGACGGATAAGATATCGACTCTGATCTCCGTTTTAATGACCGCCGCGATGATGTTCATCCTTGTGTTCAATATCGTGATGAGACTGATCCCGAAGATCGGAGGAGTCCGCTGGTACATGGAGTCCAGCCAGTATCTGAACGTCTGGGCGATGGTCGTCATCGGGATTCAGATCACGGTGAGAGGGACACATCTGAGGGTGGAGGTCATCGACGCGCTGGTGAGAAAATCCGCCGTCGGTCAGAAGATCGTAAAGGTCTTGAATGAGATCTTTATCATCCTCTTTTATCTGATAGCGGCCTATTCGAGCTTCCAGCTTGCCTCCAAGGCAAAGCAGGCGGTCTCCACCATGCCGCAGTTTACGATGGGGCAGGTATACGCGCTGCTTCCGGCAGCGTTTTTCCTGAGCGCCCTTGCCGGAGTGATCGATCTGATCGTGTATTTTCAGGAGTTCGGGAAGAAGGAGGGGAATAAGGAATGATAGCCTGGTTATTGATCTCGTTTTTTGCACTGCTGCTGATCGGCGTGCCCATCGCCATGTCTCTGGGACTCGCGTCCATGGGAGGCGTTATCCTCCTTCATGCATCCAATCCGGTTACCATTGCGCAGAGAATGTTTGAGGGAATGAACAGCTTCGCCCTCCTTGCGATCCCGCTTTACACCTTTGCGGGCTTTACCATGAGCAAGGGCGGCGTATCCAAGAGGATCATGGATTTCTGCTATTCCATCGTGGGGCATATCCACGGCGGACTGGCCCATGTGAATGTCCTGTCTTCGATGATCTTCGCCGGAATCTCCGGCTCAGCGGTTGCCGATACCGCAGGCGTTTCCGGTATGTTCATGCCGGAGATGATCCGCAAGGGCTATTCGAAGAAGCTGACCGTTGCCGTTACGGCCATTTCTTCCACCATCGGCATCATCATCCCTCCGTCCATCCCGATGGTGGTTATCGCGGGTATCTGCGGCATCTCCACCGGCAAACTCTTTCTCGGAGGCCTGATCCCCGGTATCTTCTGCGGTCTGGCCCAGATGGTGGTATCCTACATTTTCGCGAAGAAAGAGGGAGTTCCGAGAGAGGAAGGAAAGTTTGACATCAAAGAGGTGGCGAAGGGCTTCTGGCACAGCCTTCCGGCGCTCCTGATGCCGATCATCATCATCGGAACCATTACCACCGGTATCGTAAGCCCCACAGAGGCCGGCGCCATCGCGGTGGTATACGGACTGTTTGCCGGCGGCATCATCTATCATGAGCTGAACTGGCAGGATATCAAATACGCCTTTGTGGAAACCGTTAAGACCAGCGGCAAGATCTTTGTGGTGATCGGAGCCGCAAAGCTCTACACGGTGCTCCTTACCACGGCAGGGTTTGACAAGTGGGTGGCGGACACGATGCTCGGATTCACGAAAAATCCCACGGTGATCCTGATCATGATCCTTCTGATCTTCTTTGTGGTGACGATGTTTATGGAATCCATCGCGACCCTGACGCTTTTCATGCCGATCCTTTTCCCCATCGCCACCAGCGTCGGGATCGATCCCATCGTATTAAGCGTGCTGATCACGGTGGTCATCGGCATCGGTCTGGTGACTCCTCCCGTAGGCATGTGCATCTACGTGGCCTGCGACCTGCAGGATATCCGGGTCGGCGAGGTATTCCCCACGCTGATCCCCTTCATCGGAGCGACGCTTATCTGCATCGCGATCTTTATCGCTTTCCCGCAGCTTCTGCTGCTGCCCACATATCTGATGCGATAGGGATCCGGTAAAACGCAAAAAAAGCGGGAGAAGGAGAGAAAAGGCAGCGGCTTTTGACAGATTAACGGTTGCGCCGGTTCTTTCCGATTGATAAAATGAAAAATGTGAAAAGCGAAAAAAAGCAGTCCGTGGCGGAGCGTGTCATAGACGGTGTGATCACGGATATCATCGAGGGGCGCCTCTCCCCCGGAGACCAGCTTCCCACGGAGATGGAGCTTTGCAGGAAATACGGCGCGGGCAGAAACTCCGTCAGGGAAGCGGTGAAGCAGCTGCAGGCCTACGGAGTGGTTTACATAAAGCGAGCGGACGGCACCTTTGTCAGCGAGGAATACAACCAAAGGATGCTGGATCCGATGCTTTACAGCATCATTCTGAAGAAAAACAGCTGGCGGGATTTTGTGGAGCTCCGCTCGGTGATCGATATCGGTACGCTGCATGTCCTGGTGGGGAAAAAGAGCACGGAGAAGCTCTTCCCCAGACTGAGGAAGCTTTTGGATAAGATGGATCAGGAGATCCATAAGCGGGAGCCCTCGGTGGACAGGATCATGGAGATCGACAGGGCCTTTCATTCGCTGATGGCGGAGGGGACCGATAATCCGCAGCTGGTGACGATCACCGAATATATCACCCGCCTAACCATGCCCTCCCGGGTCAATACCGTCCGGGACGTGCTGGAGAAGGGGGATGTGGACAATTTCATCCGCCTGCACCGGCAGTGGCTCGAGGTCCTGGAGACCGGAGCCGCGGATAAGATCGATGAAACGGTGCTGGATCATTACGTCTATTGGAAATAGGATATCAGCTCCCTCACGGGACGGCAAAGGCAGGCATTGCCTGCATCAAAATCCGTACTGCGCATA
>CACZNS010000271.1 GCA_902782575.1 uncultured Lachnospiraceae bacterium | reverse complement strand
TCCTGAAGCTGGACGGAAAGACCGGCCCGGGATGACTTCGGACTCACTACCGTAAGCTTCATGGTGTTTTCAGCCGTATTTACGGATACTGTTTCACCAAAGATACCATCCGGCGTATTTGTTGTAAGCTCGACCTCCGTCTGATTGTCAAGCTCCAGCTCCTTCTTCCTGGTCTTCTGATCCAGAAGCTTCAGATCGTACTCCTGCCCGGATATCCTCGTATTTATCGTTGCGGACGGGATATTGAGAACATAGCTGGGTTTTGCCGTATAAGTCGGTATCGTGACCGCTTTCTTCACGGGTTCGTTGTATCCGTCGTAATAGAGATAAGCGTATCCGTTTACGACAGGCTTCTTTGTCTTGTCATCCAGAGCAATATCGTTTGCGGTTCTGGTAATGATAAAGGTCTGATTATCCTTCCCCTCTTCCGCCTTGAAATTAACATTAAATTTATCCGTTCCCGAATAATTCGGATTCTGGTATCTCTCCTTGCATACCAGCTCGATCTTTGTGAGCTTCTCCTTTTTTAAGCTGTGCGTGAGTGTAACCGCACCCGCATCCGGAGAATAGGAATTATAAAACAGATTGATCTTTCCGCTCATCGTGATCTTCGGATCCAGCTTCGAATTAATCACCTCCAGCTGGGCGATCGGTACATAGAAGGAATTTCCGTCACTTTCATACTGGCCCTTTACGTAAAGCTGTCCGGAGCCTGAGTATTTCTTGACCGCGGCGGTAGCGGAGGCCGTAATCCTGTATTTTCCGTCCGTACCGTAAAGAACCTTCAGATCCCTCTGCTCCGTATAATCCGTCTGAACGGTTTTGGAGTTCAGCTTCGTCGTGGTTTTGGTGCAAAGCACCAGCTTGTGGTTTTTGATCTCGCATCCGTAAACCGGAACAATATCCAGAACCGTACCCGTATCGGAAAGCTTATTGACCGTCAGCTTATCCGTCAGAAGCCTGGGGAGAGAATCCACTACTCTGACGATCACACTTCCGGAGGCTGCCACTTCGCTGTCGCCGGCATTTTTGACCGACACGGTGATCATGGTCTCTCCTTCCGAGCCCTTCTTTACCGTGATCTTATTTTTATTGGTCGTACTCGTGGCAGAAGCCGGCGCGGCGATCGATGAGTCCACACTGCTCCAGTTTGATGTTGCGGTAAGGGATTTTACCGATTCTCCCTCGTATGCTTTGATCGATACCTCGAAGGTCTTCGATTCCTTTGCGATGGCACTCTTTTCATACTGAACAACCGGGATCGTATTTCCGTCATCATCCTTGATCCCGCTGTCGGTAATGATGGTCCCGCCGGGAAGCGTCCCCGGAAGGATCGTCTCCAGCCGGCCGATCACTGCTTTGTCATTTACATATAAGGTAAAGCTGATCTTCTTGTTTTTATTGGATTTCAGTGTGGCGGTGATCGTAGCCGTACCCTTGTCCACAGTCCGGATCATACCGGTTTCTGTGATGGAAGCGACCTTTGCATTGGAGCTTGAATAATTCCAGGCCCATGACTGAGTCGCATCTCCGTTGGATTTGATCACCAGCTGTCCCTGTCTGCCCGCCTTGTCAAAGGTCGCGGTGCCTCCGTTTGAGGAATTCTTTATCACCGGTGCGTATTCATTGTCCTCCACCGCAAAGGTAAGGACTCCGGAGGCCTCACTCCCGGTTTTCTTCAGCTCCAGATTGACCGCCACCTCACCGGCCGTCTTCGGCATTTCAAATGTAAACACCTGCTTGCTTCCGGAGTTGGAGGTCAGTTCAAAATTGATATTTCCGCTGTAGATCCGATCCAGCATATATCCGGAATTCGGTGTGACCGTGACGGTAACCGTTTCTCCCGCAGCTGCGGATTTCGGACTCACCACCACAGATCCCTTACCGGAAACAAATACGGGCTTTATGGAATATTTCTGATAAAGCGAAACATATGTATAATTCTTTTTTTGTGCGTAATCCTTTACTTTTCCGTCATAGCCCTTCATGGTAACGCCGGTCTTATCCGGAAAAGCATCCTGCGCGATATAAAATTCCGTGCTTGTCGGATCGGGATATCGGATCACGACGGTAGTCAGCTTGCTGCAGTTATGGAATGCTTTCGACTCGATCCGTCTGGTAGTCGTGCTTTCCACATCCAGCTCCGTCAGTCTGGCGCATCCCTCAAATGCGTTCTCACCGATGACCTCAAGAGCCGAAGCGGTGTTGAACCTGATATCGGAAAGAAGCTTGCAGTTATAAAACGCACCGGTCGGTATGATCTTCAGACTTCCCGGGAAGCTGATCTCCAGAAGGTGCGCATTGTCCGCGAATGCAAAAGCCCCAAAGACGATATTCTCATTTTTGTTATTCTTGAAAGCAAGCTTTGTAAATGCGCATCCCCGGAAGGCTTCATCCCCGATGGTTTTCACTGTGTCCTTGAAATCAATGTTGCAAAGCGATGAACATCCCTTAAATGCATAGTTGTTTACCTTTTCAAGTCTTTCACAGTTAACCGTCATCAGCTTGGTGGCGCCGCTGAAGGCTTCCATACCGATCTCCGTGACAAAGGGAGCGGAGAATTCCGTCAATGCCGTCTGGGCAAAGGCGTTCTTTCCGACCGAGGTTACTTTACCGGCCAGCGTGATGTTCTCCAATTTGGAATTGCAGAAGATCCTGTCTCCGATCTTTGTAACGCCGGCAGGTACTTCAAGCTCTGTTATCGCACTGCCTTCAAACGCGCTTTCGCCGATCTCCGCCAGGGCACTTCCGGCTTCGAACCGTACCTCCTTCACTGCCGTCTTATAATAAAAGAATTTTGCCGGAATTCTTTTTGCTTCTTTCGGAACTACAACAGTCTCCCCCAGGCTTGCACCGTCAATGACGATCAGGTCTCCGGCTTTATTTACCGAAACGCCTCCGGTAACGGAAGCATCATAATACTGAGCACTGTCGGGGCTGACCGTTGCGGAAGGCGTACCTGCCGTAGCGGTTTCATCCTCAGTCTCCGGCAAAGCATTCAGAGATGGCGTTGTTGCGGCTTCGGGATCCGCATCTGTCTTAGAGGCTTCTCCGGCGGGATTTCCGCTGCCATCCCCGTTTTGCTGACCCGCTGCCTGCCCCTCCGCCGGGGATCCCTGATTCTGCTTTTCTTCATCGGATGCCGCATTCGATGACGGGCTTCCGTTATCCTGTTCTTTTTGTCCGATGTCTGCACCCGTTGTTCCGCTCTGCCCCGTTGAATTCTGATTCTGGGACGGGGTGCCGGCGGACGTATTATCCTGAGCAGTGCCTCCCGGAGTATTTCCCTCTCCGCTGTCAGCTGCGTCCGAAGAAACCGCAATCTGACCCTCTGTCTCCGGTGCCGCGTGCAGATCCGTTGAAAATGCTCCGGACCCGGTGATCAGCGCGACACTTAGAAGTAATGCCAACAACCTCTTTGCTCTCACAACCATTTCCTCCTCATTTTATTCCGTACCCTCCGGCATTCCGGATCGAAGCCGAAGGTGATCGGTAATCGCTAAAATATAGTGGTTTTCTTGTCAACAGACAACTACATCTTGTATATTAACATAACGAGGTTACATAATGCAATATAAAATTAAAGCTTCTGTAAAATGTTTGTAAAAGTATAGTAAAATCAAGGGTTTGCAGGAATCTTCCCCGCACGGTTTGAAGTCATAATGAGTAGACATAAAGGGACCGGCACCCCTGTCGGAGATACCGGTCCCTCAAAGACGGATGTGCTTTCTATAATGTTGTCCGGACTATACGAGGCTGAAAACCCTTTTCCTTCAGCACCCTCAGGATCTGATCCTTATGCTCCGTACCGAATGCCTCCAGTGTGATCCGCAGCTCCACCTGCGCGCTTCGGTTCGTAGTGATGAACTGGTTGTGCTCCAGCTTGATCACATTTCCGTTTTCTCCCGCAATGACACCGGCCACCTTCTGCAGCTCGCCCGGTTTGTCGGGAAGCAGGACAGAAACAGTAAAGATCCGATCCCTGTGGATCAGTCCCTGCTGGACCACAGAAGACATCGTGATCACATCCATATTTCCTCCCGAAAGGATACAGACGATCTTTTTGTTCCTGCAATCCAGGTTTTTTAAGGCAGCCACGGTAAGGAGCCCGGAATTCTCCACGATCATCTTATGATTTTCCACCATATCGAGGAAGGCCATGATCAGCTCGGCGTCCGATACCGTCAGGATCCGGTCGATGTTTTTCCGAAGGGTCGGAAAGATCTGCGTCCCCGGGGTCTTGACCGCCGTACCGTCCGCGATGGTGGATACCGACGGAAGTGTCACAACCTCTTCCGCTTCAAAGGATGCCTTCAGGCAGGCAGCCCCCTCCGGCTCCACGGCAATGACTTCACAGTTCGGGTGCAAAAGCTTCGCAAGTGTGGATACGCCCGCTGCCAGTCCTCCTCCGCCCACAGGCACCAGGATCATATCCGCCAGCGGCTGCTCCTTAAAGATCTCCATCGCGATGCTTCCCTGCCCCGTCGCGATATCGGGATCGTCAAACGGGTGGACAAAGGTCAGACCCTCCTCTGCCGCGATCCGAAGCGCCTCGCCACAGGCCTCGTCATACACATCTCCGAAAAGGATGACCTCCGCACCCAGAGCCTTCGTCCGGTTTACCTTGATCAGCGGAGTCGTGGTGGGCATGACGATCACCGCCCGGCAGCCGTATTGCTTCGCCGCAAAAGCCACACCCTGGGCATGGTTTCCTGCGGAAGCCGTGATCACGCCTTTCGCTCTTTCTTCTTCGGACATTCTGCTGATCTTAAAATATGCGCCCCGGATCTTATATGCTCCGGTACGCTGCATATTTTCCGGTTTCAGAAAAACCTTATTTCCCTTTCCTGCAGCCTGCGAAAAATATTCACTGTAGATAAGCGGCGTATCAAGCGTCACTTCCTTAACTTTTTCCGCCGCTTCCTCAAAAGCGGCCAGAGATAATAACTGCTCCATAATCCGGCCTGTTTTAATCCTTTCTGAGACTCCTGAAGAACGCAAAGGCGTCTTCCTTCTCCTGTTCGCTGGCTACCTTGATCACTTCATTCTCATCTATGCGGTAGCCGCTGACTGCCACTGTCACCTCGGACTTCCTAGCCTCTTCCGCAGCCTGTCGTTCCGCTTCCTCCGCAGCCTGCTTCGCCGCTTCCTCCGCGGGATCGTATCCGGTAAGTCCCACCGCATAGGCTTCCGCGTCAAACTTAATGATATCCGTGACCTTCTCTCCCGTACCGACAAACTTTACCGGGATGTCCAGCTCCTCCTCGATCGCAACGATGATGCCGCCCTTCGCGCTGCCGTCCAGCTTGGTCAGCACCACGCCGCTCACATCCGTGACCTCCTTAAATTCCTTTGCCTGCTCCTTTGCGTTCTGCCCGGTTGCGGCATCCACCACCACAAGCGTCTCCTTCAGCGCATCCGGATACTCCTGCTGAACAATGCTTCCTATCTTCTTCAGCTCGTTCATCAGATTTTTCTTATTATGAAGCCGGCCCGCCGTATCCACCAGCAGCACATCCGCATTTCTCGCCTTTGCCGCCTGGATCGCGTCATACACCACCGCCCCCGGGTCTCCGCCTTCGGTTCCCCGGATAATATCTGTGCCGACCCGGCCGGCCCACTCGGAGAGCTGCTCTGTCGCAGCAGCCCGGAAGGTATCCGCCGCAGCCATGATCACTCTTTTCCCCTGCGACTTGTAGAGATGGGCAAGCTTTCCCACCGTGGTCGTTTTACCGACTCCGTTTACACCGACGATCAGTACGATCGACTTATTCCGCTCGAAGGCATAGTCGTCATCTGTCAGGCTGTGCAGATGGGAAATGATGATCTTCTGCAGGACCTCTCTGCAGTCATTCGGATCCTTTAATCTGTCCTGTCTGACTTTATCCTGCAGTTCGGAAATGATCTCCTCCGTGGCCTCCATTCCCACATCACCCATTACAAGGGTCTCTTCCAGCTCCTCATAAAAATCGTCATTAATCTCCGAATATCCGGAAAAGATCCCGGACAGCTTTGCAAAAAAACCCGCCATGATCACCTCATCTAATCTTTGTTTCCTGTCTGTTTCCGGATAACGGCATCAGGCTTCGCCCGCAAAATCCTTCTCGGACATCTCTCCGTCATCCAGATTGACCGCTACCTGTGTCGAAACTCCCTTCTCCTGCATCGTGATCCCGTACAGCCGGTCTGCCTTTGTCATAGTGCCGCGCCGGTGTGTGATCACGATAAACTGTGTGTGCTCCGTCAGCTTTGAAAGATAGGAAGCAAAACGCTCCACATTTGCCTCATCAAGAGCAGCCTCGATCTCATCCAGCAGGCAGAAGGGCGAGGGCTTCAGATTCTGGATCGCAAACAACAGGGCGATCGCCGTCAGAGCCTTCTCTCCTCCGGAGAGCTGCATCATATTCTGAAGCTTCTTTCCCGGCGGCTGCGCAATGATCCTGATGCCTGCTTCAAGCACATCTTCATCCTCCACAAGCTCCAGTGTGCCCTTGCCGCCTCCGAACAGTTCCCGGAACACGATGTCGAACTGCTTCTGGATCTCGGCAAACTGCTCGGTGAACTGCTTGCGCATTTCCTCATCCAGATCCTGGATGATATTTTTCAGATCCTCCTCTGCCCGGATGATATCATCACGCTGTCCGGTCAGGAATGTATAGCGTTCCATCAGCTCCCGGTACTCCTCGATGGCATTCACATTCACGTCACCGAGCTGTCTCAGCTCCCCTCTCAGCCGCATGGTATCCTTTTTCATATCCGCAAGGGAACCAAGGGCTTCATCCTTCAGCTCTCTGCATGCGATCACGGTCAGCTCATATTCATTCCACATGTACTGCGTAAGGCTTTCCGCGGAGGACTCCGTCTTTTCCTTCAGCGTCTCCAAGCGGTATCGCTCTTTGTCCAATCCGGATTTCCGGGATACGATCTCGTCTCTTTCGTTAAAAAGCTTCTGCTGGGCTGCGGCAGCGGCATCCTTTTCTTCTTCCTTCTTCTTCAGCTCCTCCTTCTTCTCCACGCTCACATCGTCAGCCGTTTCCAGCGTGAGCTGAAGCTGCCTGATATCCTCCTGCTTCTGGGCCGTTTCCTCTGCATTCTTTTCCAGATTTTCCGTGATCGTCTTCAGCTCCGACTCCAGCTGGGCTTTCTCGCCCTCCACACGCTCTATGTTCTGCTTTGCAAAATCCTGCTGCTGTGTATACTGCGCATGCCGCATCGAAAGCTCACTCACGGCTTTTCTCAACTCCGCACTCTCGTTGTTCAGCTTCTCCAGCTCGGAGGACATGAGGGCCGCCGCTTCATCCGCTTCCCGTTCGGCCTTTTCCGACTCAAGGAGTTCTGCAGTGTTCTGCTCCTGTTCAGCCTTGATCTCTTTGATCCGCTCATCGATCTCCGCGTTCTCGGAAACGATCCCCGCCGCGCCGGTCATTGCATCCTGCTTCTTTTCATTGGCTGCGTCAAGATTGATCTTCGCCGTATTCAGGCGGATCTGCTCCTTCTGGATCGCCTCTGTTTTCTCCGCATTTTTATTTCTGATCTCCGTGCGCTGATCCCTGAGCTCTTCGATCCGCTGCAGCACACTGTCCTTATCCTTTAAGAGCTGCTTCAGCTGACCGGAAAGCTCCTCGATCTCCCTTTGTCTGCCGAGCAGATTGCTGTTGTTGCGATAAGAACCGCCGGAGATCGAGCCTCCGGGATTCAGTGCCTCTCCCGCAAGTGTCACGATCCTCAATGTAAAGCGGAATTTCCGCGCCAGCTCTCTCGCATTGTCGATGGTATCGACCACGATAAAATTGCCAAGCAGGTTCTGTGCCACGATCTGATACTGTTTATCGACCTTTACCAGCGTGTCTGCCATACCGATCACGCCCTCGCCTTTTAAGGCGTCCGGTGCGTTAAAGTCTCTTTTCTGGATGGAATCCAGCGGAAGGAAGGTTACCCGTCCCGCCCGTTCCTGCTTCAGATACTCAATAAGCTTCTTTGCGGAAGCATAATCCTTTACGACCACGTTCTGAAGATTGGCTCCCAGAGCCGTTTCGATCGCGGTTTCGTATTTCCCGTCCACCTTGATCAGATCAGCCACCACACCGCAGACACCCTGAACCCGGCTCTTCTGACCCATTACCACCCGGACAGCGTTACCGTAGCCCTCGTAGCGCTCAGCAATGTTCTTCAGTGACTCCAGCTTCGTTTTTTTCTCACGGTACTCGCCCTCCAGCTTGCGCTCTTCGGAATCCGCTTCCTCCAGCTTTTCCCTGATCTCCGAGATCTTCAGATCATTTGCCGCGATCTCCTCGTCCAGTGTCCGGATCACCTCACCGATCTGCTTTAATTCCTCTTCGAATTTTGCGATCGTTTCGTTCTGGGATGCCTCGTCACTCTTGGACTGGATCAGTCTGGAATTCAGCTCCGCCTTATGGATCTCCGCCTGCTCGAGCATGGTGCGCAGACGCTCCGAGGAAGCCCGGAT
>CACZNS010000270.1 GCA_902782575.1 uncultured Lachnospiraceae bacterium | reverse complement strand
TTATCGCTTTGCTTTGGATATCGCCAAACTTAACTCTCCCGGAAGTGATCGCAGAAATAAATATGTTTGAAATATTCCAAATATAATGTATAATATGATGTCGGGCCATAAGGTTTTTGACCCTAACTGATGCCAAAACACTCACAATCCGCGCAATAGCGCTGCCTGTACCGGGATATCGACGCGCCCGGCGCGTCAAGGCGTATCCGAAAACAGTCCGCCGGACACTTTTCCGTGTTTCGCGGGTCATAATATCGAATCATTCAGAAGGAGAACGCACAATGAAATATATCAGCGACATAACCCAGGCACTCCCTTTATTCAAATGTCTGGGATCGGAAACGAGGATCGCGATCCTTGAGCTGCTGGCCGAGAAGGGCCCTATGCAGATGAGCCTGATCGCCGAAAATCTGGGGATCACTCCCGGGTCCTTATCCCTTCATATCAAACAGCTGGCCGAAAGCGGGCTTATCAACATCCGGTTCGATTCCGGGAAACATGGGCTCCAAAGGATCTGCAGCATCATCGACGAAAAGATCCTGATCGATTTCGAGCGGGCGGTAAACAGCCGAAATGTATATGAGACCGAGATCGGCATCGGATTGTACTCGGATTATGAGGTGTTCCCGACATGCGGGATATCCACAAGCGATCATCTGATCGGTGTCGTGGACGATCCGAAGTATTTCTCCTCTCCCGAGCGTATCGACGCAGGGATTTTATGGTTCACGACAGGATATGTCGAATACATCATTCCCAACTATCTCGAGGAGAATCAGGAGCCAGTGGAGCTGCTGACAGCTTTTGAGATAGCCAGCGAAGCTCCCGGGATCCGTGAAGACTGGCCCAGCGATATTCAGTTTACCATCAACGGTATTGACGTATGTGTATGGACTTCTCCGGGGGACTTCGGAAAGAATCCGGGGATATACACCCCCAAGTGGTGGGATCCGAACTGGAATCAGTACGGTCTGCTGAAGTTTCTCTCGATCCATGAATCAGGAACCTTTATAGACGGTGTGCAGGTTTCGGACATCACCCTTAAGGATTTGAACATCGCCGCCGGCTCCACCATCAAGCTCAGATTTTCCGTCAGGGAAGACAGTGTGCACAAGGGCGGCCTGACTATTTACGGACGTTCCTTCGGCAACTATCCTCAGGATATCACGGTGAGGATGCAATACAGGGTTGTTTGATCTTTTGATACGACAGGAGGTGAAAATGGGCGTTAAGAAAATGCCGATCATGATCGCGCTGTCATTATTATCATTATTATGCTGCCCGGGCTGCGGCGAGCAGGCTGCGGTAACGCCGCATGAAGACCCAGGCAGCCCGTTTATAGCGCAAAGAGCGGATCCGTACGTAATCTACAACAGCGATGACGGTTATTACTATTTTACTTCTTCATGGCCCGCTTTCAGAGATGCCGGGCACGGTTATGACAGGATCCTGCTTCGAAAAAGCAGGACACTCAAGGGTCTGGCAGACGCCGAAGAGAGCATCATATGGACAGCCCACACTTCCGGAGCGCAGAGCCGCCATATATGGGCTCCGGAGATGCATAAGATCGGAGATAAATGGTATATCTACTATGCGGCTAATTCAGACAATGACATATGGTCTATCCGGCCGTGGGTCCTTGAATGCACGGATGCTTCACGGCTGACGGATCCTGACGCCTGGATCGAAAAGGGCAGATTCGTGAACAAAGACGGGGAATATACAGGCGCTTTTGATTTCTTTTCTCTGGACATGACCACATTTGAGAACAACGGGAAGCAGTACGTAATATGGGCCTATAAGCCGAACGCATCGAAGCTTCTCATGGCCGAGATCGACCCCGGCATGCCCTGGAAGCTTACTTCGGATCCTTTGATCCTCTCCGAGCCGGAGTACAGATGGGAAATGATCAACGAGATCGTAAACGAGGGACCCGCGGTACTCAGGCATGAAGGAAAGATCTATGTGACCTATTCCGCATCCGCTACAGGGCCGGAATACTGCATAGGTCTGTTATGTGCCGATGGAAACTCTGATCTTATGGATCCGGAAAGCTGGAGCAAATCACCGGAGCCTGTTTTGAAGACAGGAGATTTTCCGGGGCAGTACGGGCCGGGACACAACAGCTTTACCGTGGATGAAAACGGAAATATCGTCATCGTCTTTCATTCAAGAGACCAGAAATGCTTTGAGAATAAATGCGAATGGGCAGATGCCGATCCGCTGTATGATCCCTGCCGGAATGCGAATCTGGCCTACGTAAGGTTTACCGAAGACGGGTCGCT
>CACZNS010000269.1 GCA_902782575.1 uncultured Lachnospiraceae bacterium | reverse complement strand
TCAGGATCCGCGGAGTCTTTTATCATTCCGGTTTACGCCTCGGGAAGGCGTAATGATCATGAAGCAGATTTCTTATTTGAAGCCTGGGACTTAACGGTATTGATCCCTTCAAAGACAAGGATCACTGCAAGGACAGCCATCGCCACCGCGAAGACCAGCTGGAACCAGTCACCCCAGACCGCCTCGCTGGAGCCGATCAGGGCGAGCTTCTTGATAATGGTCATTACAAGGCTTGTCAATGTGGCACAGAGCATAAATACCATCGGGATAAAGAACATTTTGTTGTTCTTGCCGACTTCGCCGAGCCATGCGCAGACAGCCAGAAGAGCGATACCTGCCAGAAGCTGGTTTGCGTCACCGAACAGAGCCCAGATCGCTGAAAGCTTAAGTCCGCCGAGGATACAGCTGACCACCACCATACAGACCGTACCGAAAAGCGGATGAGCCAGAACCTTACGGATTCCGGTGGCATCCTTCCATGTTGCCTCGTTATCATCCAGGAAGAGCTCGGTGAACATGAAACGGGAAAGTCTTGTGCCGGTATCAAGGGATGTCAACGCAAAAACAGAAGCCGCAAGAGTAAGCAGCGCACTGACCACATTATAGGTCATTGTGCCCTCATCCCCGAACATAGTAGCGATACCTGCACCGAAGGCTGCGGAAGGAGAACCAAAGTCCCCTGCCTGGTATTTACTGAATACCATTCCGACAGCGATCATGGATACGATAGCGAGCGCTGATTCCATCAGCATGGAACCATAGCCGATAGGCTTTGCGTCAGACTCCTTTGCCAGCTGCTTGGAAGTGGTTCCTGTGGAGACCAGTGCGTGGAAGCCTGAACAGGCTCCGCAGGCAACCGTGATGAACAATGCCGGAAACAGCGGCCCGATCGATGTGGTCCAGCCCGTGAAAACAGGGAGCTGGAAAGAAACGCCGCGGCTTGAACCCGTAAACGACACCACAAAGATACCGATCACCGCCAGAGCCATCATTACATAAAGCAGGAAGCTCGACAGATAATCTCTGGGCTGAAGCAGGATCCATACCGGAACCAGCGAAGCGATGGTGATATAAACACCGACAAATATGATCCATGCCGTTCTGCTCATCACAAAGCCGATATTCAGGCCGACGATGGTGATCATAATGATTGCGACAATACCGCAGATCGAAGCCGGAAGTGTCTTGACTCCCATCTTATTCGTCATATAACCGTAGATGATGGCGATTACGATGAAAAGCATGGAGATCATAGCAGTGGTCTGATTGTTGGTCGGATTAAGCGCAATACCAAAGCCTCCCTCAGGAGTGAAGAATGTACCGGCCACGACATTTACAAAGGATGCGATGAGCAGGATCAGAACCAGCAGACCGAAGACCAGAAACAGTCTCTTTGCCCTTTTGCCCATCGTATCACTGATGATCTCGCCCAGAGATTTTCCGTCGTGCCGGATAGATGCAAACAGGCAGCCGAAGTCCTGAAGTCCTCCGAAGAAAATCCCTCCGAATACGCACCACAGAAATACAGGCAGCCATCCAAATACGGATGCCTGGATCGGTCCGTTGATCGGGCCGGCGCCTGCGATCGAAGAGAAGTGATGCCCCATAAGCACGGCGGGCTTTGCTGCCACGTAATCAACACCATCTTCCTTCTCAACAGCAGGAGTCTTCTTTGATGGGTCTAACCCCCACTGTTTCGCAAGCCATGAACCATACGAAACGTATCCGATGATCAGGATCACGATTGCAGCAAGAATGATGAATAATGCTGTCATTTTTTCCTCTCCTTTTTTTGAAAAAGTTTTGATTGGTATATATCTGCAACAAGCTTCTTTAAGGAGTCCCCCTGCCCGTTATAGCAGGTTTTTCCCGTGGAAGACTCGGTTACAGCCAGTTTATAGCTGCTGTATCCCCATAAGCCGAATCTGTAGGATTTAGAATGTTTCAGCTTTCTCACACCTTTGGGGATGTCCTCATCCAAGGATTCCGTCACCACAATGAGAGTGACATCGGAATTTCTGTGGTTCGGTCCCGGAGCAACCCTTTCCATCCCCCTCTCCCAGGCGAGCGTATCCAGTTCCTTCAGCTCCTTCCATGTAAGATGATCCCTTTTGGCAAAGAAAACAAATTCATTTGAAAAGATCTCGGAGATCTTTGCGCTCTTCAGGAGAAAGTACTGCTCCTGCGTTGCTTCAAAAACCGCTTCGGCATCAAACGGCCCGCGTACGTTTCCGCTGTTTACATTATAATAAGTGGAATACGCAAGCAGAAATCTCTCAAACAATTCATCTCTGCTCATCATTCAGGCGGTTGCTTCCGTTTCCGCTGTTTCCACCGGACGCCTGGGCGCCGCAAAATCACATTCCGGATGGGTTTCCTTCAATTCTTTCATCAGCAGCTTCGCTGCCTTCGCACCGGGCAGCTGTGCTTCCACCAGTTCTTTTCCGTCCATGCTGATCACCAGATAATCAAACTGCAGATCTCCCTGTTCGCAGCATATATTCACATGTACGGTCTGAACACGCCGAAAGATCCTTTCGGTATCGGCATAAGCAATGAAGTAGGTCTTGAGCCTCTTTTTGACAAACAGAAAATCCTGACCAACGCAGACAGCTCCGATCTTATGCCCGGCTTCATACTGTCTCTTCAGTTCCGCCTTATCCGTCCGGTCTGATTGTGTTAACGAATAGAACCTCATAAGATCTCCCTATACAAAAAACCTGTCCGGAGCAACAGGCGAGCAAAAAATGAACGCCTTTGTTCATAAAAATATTATAAAAATTTTATCATTTCTCATAAATAAAAGCAAGTGACCGTATGAATGAACAGGGAATATCGGAAGAGGATGGGGCTTTATGTAAACCTTGACGATTTCTCCGGGATCTTATAAGATAATGTTATTATGCTTGAATTCCTGATTGTTGTGATCATTATTCTCTGGAGCTTTGGTGTTCCTCAGATAAAAGAAAAGGCGTATAAGCTGAAAAAACGATCTGCCCGCTACAACCGGCGCCGGCCTCAGGATTACGGCGCGATCATTCTTGACGGGCAGGTCATCTCTGTCCGCGGCAAGGGAGTATTGGATCCTTCCACCCTATATACCAGTATTAAAACACCGGGTGATCATCGCTGATCCCCGGCGTCTTTTTGTTCTTTCTGATCCATCTGGAGCTGCTCTCTCCTGCTTCGGTATTCAATGATCGGCAGGTCCGCCGACACCAGATTTTCCTGCATCCGAAGTCCCGTCTTCCCCGGCAGCTGAGTTTCCACAACCCTCTTATCCTGCCGCTCGATCAGCCGGTTTGCCCATTTCCCAAACCAGGCGATCAGACTGTCGATCCATCCGATCCCGGTGATCTTTCCGTAAAACCGCACTGCAAGGATCGAATTCTCTTCATCGACCGGTATAAAGAAACCCAGGATCTTTATTTTATCTGAAATTGTATTCAGCCACAGATTCGGATACTTAAAGGTCAGATTTGTTTTTTTGATCTCGCACTCTTCCGCTCCCTTCGGGATCTGACCCTCGTCCGTTTCATTATTTGCGCTGGTCTGCAGCGTATTCTCATCCAACCACACGGTTTTCGGGCCGTTGGAAAGTGTTTTTCCCCCGCGTCCGATCGTAGAAGCGTGTACAAATGCCAGATGCGATACGTCCAGCTGATTTTCGATCACCCGGGAATAATGGACTTTCCAATGATCCTCCAGATGACTGTAACGGAAACCCCGATCCGTCATCACATCAAAAACGGGAGGTTCGCCTTCCGGCTCGCCGTCTCCGTACCACAGGAAAACAACCCCGCCGATCTCTCTCACCGTATAATGCTTCAGATTGAATCTTGTGTAATCGGTCAGAGAACTCCTGCCATCTGAAGGAACCAGAACGCATCTGCCGCTTTCATCATACTCTATTCCGTGAAACGGACATTTGATATGGTCGCTGTTGACACATCCTCCGGCAAGCGAAGCACCCCGATGCGCGCAGAGATCCTGCACACAGGCAAGCTCTCCGGTACTTTTGCGAAAAAAGACCAGATCCGCTCCGCATCTTTTCACACCGAGCAGCTTATTCTTCTTTATACTTCCCGATGAAAGCACCGCATACCATTGATTATTGATCATCGCCGGTCTTTACCATCCGCTTGTACCATGTCCGGCATAGTGATTCAGCAGACTGTCCCAATACGAGTGAATCTGATCATCGGTATATCCCTTGTTGTTTTTCCAATAATTATATACTTCCGCACATCCTGCCGCGCTTACACCGTGTAAACTCACAGCCCAGCTCGGAAGTCCTGTCGCCACAGCCGCAGGCTGTGCCGCCGGTGTCTGTTGAGTCTGTTCCTGCTGTGCCGCCGCCTGCTGCGCCGCCGCTGCCTGTTGTGCCGCCGCTGCCTGCTGCTGGGCTGTCGCCTGTTGTGCCGCTGCTGCCTGCTGCGCTGCCAGCTGCTGCAATGCTGCCTGCTGCGCTGCTGCCGCATCTGTTGCAGAAGTATTTGCTGCCGTGCTTGCAGCAGCCTGTTCCGGCGTCTGAGCTGTATTATTCGCCGCAGCATCCGCCGTCGTCTCTTCAGCTGTATCCTCGGTCGACGGTTTCTCACTGGTCAGGTATTCCGCGATCACAAAGGCATTGCTGCCGTCACTCTTTTTGATCCTGTACCATTCCTTGCCGTCTCCGTTGTAGCCGCTCACCTTGCCATTGGCGGTAACCTCGGCTTTTGCTGTCAGCTTGCCCACCTTTTCAAAGTCATCCGCACTGGGACCCTCTCTCATATTGACGGCTTCCGTCGCATACAGCTTGGTTTCTTCAATAAGCTCAACTGTGTACCCCTCATATGTCTCAACCGAAGGATCCGGTTCGGGCTCTGGTTCCGGCTCTGTAACCTCCGGCAGCTCCTCTGCAGCCGGCTGAGGCTCAGGTTCCTGCTGTACCGGCTCCGGAAGAGGCACCTCTTGCGATTCAGCGGAGTCCAGCTC
The DNA here is from genome assembly GCA_902782575.1 of uncultured Lachnospiraceae bacterium. Taxonomy (GTDB): domain Bacteria; phylum Bacillota; class Clostridia; order Lachnospirales; family Lachnospiraceae; genus NK4A144. The sequence goes on along the minus strand of CACZNS010000269.1, from coordinate 894 downwards.
TATCGTGTCAGCTGCCGTTTCCTCCTCTTCTTTAGCAGCCGCTGATTTCTCCTTTGAAGCACAGGCCGTCATCACCAGTCCCGCACAGAGCATTGTTATCAAAAAAATCTTATATTTACGCATAGAGGTACTTTACCATAAATAAAAAAGCAGTGCAATCCTTTCATGATCACACCGCCTTCTATCGCTGTTTTTCTTCTGTTTATTACCGTTTACCACCTTAAGCCATGACCAGTCCGCGGATCGATACTCTCAGATTTATGTCGACCAGCTTAAAAACTTACCCTGCCGCTCTGCTATGTGGTCGGTTTTCTTTCCTCCATCAGCTTTTTCAGCAGCCCGCGGCAGCCTTTTTCTATCTGCTCATAAGCAGTATCAAAATCTCCGGTATACCAGGGATCTGCCACTTCTCCCGGTTCGTCCGTAAAATCCAGGATCAGAAACAGCTTTCCATCATTCCGCTTCCCGGTAATTCTCTCAATATTTCTCAGATTCCACTGATCCATCGCGATCACATAGTCATATTCCTCATACTCTCTCCTGGAAAGCTGATGGGCATGATGTCCCGACGGATCGATCCCGTGCTCTCTGAGAACCCGGGATGCCGGAGGATACACTGGATTCCCCAGTTCCTCCGTTGATGTGGCTGCCGCATCGATCTGCAGACGGTCTGCCACTCCTTCTTTCTCCGCAAGATCTCTTAAAATGAACATTCCCATAGGAGATCTGCAGATCGAACCATGGCAGATGAAAAGTATCTTGATCATATCGTTTTTCCTTGTTTTATCAGGGCTTAGACACCTTTTGCATTTTCATTTGCCGGCATAATATATGCATATTTTGGCATATTTACACCGGCAAAAGGTGTAAAGTAAGGTGTAATTATTTTTCGTT
>CACZNS010000268.1 GCA_902782575.1 uncultured Lachnospiraceae bacterium | reverse complement strand
CCGACTCATTGATGACCCTCGGCAGATACACTTCTTTTTTCATTCCGAGCAGCTCACGGATCAGCCCGTCTGTCCGTACCTCCTTCGGCATCGAGGCATAGCAGAAAACACTCCCTGCCCTCTTCACCTCCGGCAGATCCTTCAGGATGCGGAGGATCTCCCCGGATTCCCTTTCGATCCGCTCTTCGGGAAGGGCGGCAAGGATCTCCCGGATCTGTTTCCGAAGCACTGCCTTTGCGCTCATCCTCTTTTAATCCTCTTTCAGATAATCCTGTACAAAGAAATCGTTTTTCTTTTCCGCATGGATATAGGTGCCGATCTCCGCCCCGTCCACGATCCGGTGTATGTTTCCGAGATCCTTCGCATTTGCGATGACCATATCCGTTCCGGCCGCGGAGGCGATCCGGGCCGCGTGGATCTTAGTGGCCATGCCCCCTGTCCCCACCCTGCTGCCGGTGGTCTTCTTCGCGAAACGCTCCACATCCGCGTTCAGATGCTCGATCTCCGAAATGAAGGAGGCGTGCGCATCGATATGCGGATCGTTGGTATAAAGTCCGTCGATGTCGGATAAGAGGATCAGAAGATCCGCATCCGTGATGGCGGCGACTATGGCGGAAAGCGTATCATTGTCGCCGAATTCGATCTCCCAGGTGGCGATGGTATCGTTCTCGTTCACCACCGGGATCACCCCCAGCTTCATCAGCTCGTCAAAGGTATTCCGGGCATTGAAGCGGTTCAGATCATCCAGTACCGTCCTCTTGGTCATAAGGACCTGGGCCGTCAGCTGGTTGTATTCCGCAAAGAGCTTCTGATATACCATCATCAGCCTGGCCTGTCCGATGGCCGCCGCCGCCTGCTTGATCTTCAGCTTTTCATCCGGGCCCTCTTCCTTCCTGCCGGACCCGTCATAGTAGATATCCTTGATGTTTGCGGCCTTCAGCCCCACGGAAATGGCCCCGGAGGACACCAGGATCACATCATGGCCCGCGTTGTGCAGGTCCGTAAGCTCCCTGACCAGCTTCTCCAGGCGGATCAGGTCCGCGCCTCCCGTTTCCTTATGCGTGATCGACGACGATCCGATCTTTACCACTATTTTTTTGTAATACTTAAAATCCGATCTCATAATCTTCTCTGCCCTTCTTACCCTTTATGCTATTTCAGCCCCATTCGTCTACTATAAGTCTCCATGTCAAAAGCCGCAAGCGCCTTTTTCGGCCTTTGCGGCTTTTACGGTATTTCACCCTCTGCGTCTGCCGCGGCATAGAGGGGCCGCGGAGCCTTCGAACCTTACAGCAGGGACTTTATGCACTCCTCTACCTTTGCCATGTCCGCGGTGGGCTCAAAGCGGGCGACCACGTTTCCTTCCCGGTCGATCACAAATTTCGTAAAGTTCCACTTGATGTCCGGCTTGTCTGCCCAGTCCGGATCCGCCTTCGCAAACATATCCTCCAGCAGCTTTTTGTATTCATGATCATCAAAGCCCTCGAAGCCCTTCTGGGATTTCAGGTAGGTATAGAGCGGCAGCTCGTTCTCCCCGTTCACGTCGGATTTCTTCATCTGCGGGAAGGTGGTGTTGTAATGTGCCGTGCAGAATTCATGGATCTCATCATCCGTCCCCGGCGTCTGCCCGCCGAACTGGTTGCAGGGGATGTCGAGGATCTCCAGTCCCTTGTCGTGATAGTCCTTATACATCTGCTCAATGGGCGCATAATGAGGTGTGAAGCCGCAGCCCGTGGCAGTATTCACCACCAGGATCACCTTTCCCTTATAATCACCGAGATTCAGCTCTTCGCCCTTGCCTGTTGTCAATGTGTAATCGTAGATCATGATTCCTTCCTCCTTTTCAAAGCGCTCCCGCGCCGTTTCTGTTTCTTAATAAGCGATCTGTTTCTTATTAGCAGTCATTCCCTGCCCGATCCTGTTTTTTTGAGTTCCTTTCACCCCTTTCCGTATTATTTATATTTTATAAAATTATATTTTGCAAAACCTTTATGATTACAATACTATATCTTTTCGGATTAATCAATACCCAATTTTAAAATTATGTATTATTTGAAACCGGCTTAACCGGGCCTGCTCTCCTGTCCCGCGGCATACGCCTCCGCCGCCTTCATCCCGTCCATGGCGGCGCTCATGATGCCTCCCGCGTAGCCCGCGCCCTCTCCGGCCGGATAGATCCCGCGGATCCCCTGAGCCTGAAGGCTGTCATCCCTCAGGATCCTGACCGGCGAGGAGGTCCTTGCCTCCACCCCCGAGATCAGCGTATCCTCCGAAGCATAACCCGGGATCTGCTTCTCAAAGGCTTCGATGCCTTCGATGATATCCTCTGCCAGATGATCCGGAAAGATCTCCCGGAGGTTTCCGAAGGCCCAGGCGCCCTTGCACATGGGACGCACGGCTCCGAAGGCTTCCGTCATCTCTCCCCTTTTGAAATCCCCGTATCTCTGATAGGGGATCCTTCCCCCGCACAGCCCAACGGCCTTTTCCTCAAGGGCCTGCTGGAATAGGATCCCTCTTAAGGGGTCGGAGGGATCCCCTCCGAAATCCCCCGGGGTGACGGTGACCACGACGGCCGCGTTGGAATTCTCCCCGCTCCGGCCGGAATAGCTCATGCCGTTTACGGTAAGCCTTCCCGGCTCGCTGGAGGAATTCACCACATAGCCTCCCGGGCACATGCAGAAGGAATAAACTCCCCTGCCGTCTCTGCACCGGTGGGTGACCTTATAGGAGGCCTTTTCCAGATGGAGGGCCGCGTCGATCATCTCCCTCCTGTGCTCCGCCCGCACTCCCGCGGCGAAGGGCTTTGCTTCCATAACGAGGTTTCTCCGATGAAGCATCCGTACCGTATCCCTTGCGCTGTGTCCGAGGCAGAGGAAAAGGGCGGATGTCTTAAGGCTTTCCGTATGACCGATCTCGATCCCCGTCAGAGCCCCGTCCCGGATGAGGATATCCGTAAGCTCCGCTTCAAAGCGGATCTCTCCCCCGAGGCGGATGGTCTCCTTCCGGATCGCCGGGATGATCTTCAAGAGAAGGTCTGTCCCGAGATGAGGCTTTGCGTCATACAGGATGCTCTCCGGTGCGCCGAATCTCACGAAGGTCTCCAGCACGAACCTGCTCCTGCCGTGCTCATCCTTTACAAGAGTATTCAGCTTGCCGTCCGAAAACGTGCCGGCGCCCCCCTCTCCGAACTGCACATTGCTCCTCGGATCAAGGACCCCGGTCTCAAAGAAGCGCTGCACCGCCATATCCCGCTTTTCGATCTCATATCCACGCTCGATCACAAGGGGCGCATAGCCGTGCATGGCCAGAAGATAAGCCGTAAAGATCCCCGCCGGGCCGTAGCCTGCGATGACGGGACGCAGGGTACGCTCTCCGGAAGCTTTCGGGAAATGATAGACCTGAGGCTCATATTTCAGCACATCCTTTGAGGCCGCCCTGCGGATCACCTTTTCTTCTTTTCCCTCCGGGAGATCCGTGACCACAGCCACCGAATAGATATCAAGGATCCTGTCCTTCTTCCTCGCATCCACGGAATGCTTCAGGATCCTTATCTCCCGGATATCATTTACGGAGATCCTGAGCTTCCCGGCTGCCTTCCGCTTTACGTCAGAAAGCCCTGCTCCTTTTTCTGTTTTGATCTGATTCACCCGGATCATGCCTTTCCTCCTGTCTGCTCCGGGGCGCTTTGCTTCTCCGGGGTGCTTTGCTTCTCCTGAGCGCTTTGCTTCTCCGAAGAAATGGGATGCCCCGAAGCGGCAAGCCCCGCCAGGGCTCCGGTGCTGAAGGCCCATTGCAGATTAAAGCCGCCGCAGTTTCCGTCGCAGTCCAGAAGCTCGCCGCAGACATAAAGCCCAGGGATCTTTTTCACTCCGCAGTTCCGATCCACCTCCGATAGGGAAAGCCCTCCCGCCGTTACCTGGGCTCTGGAAAAGTCCCCGCAGATCTTATCGCTTACGGTAAAGGGATAATATTTCACGGTGTCCGTGAGACAGGACATGAAATCCGGCTTTCTGCTGTCCAGATCGTGGATCAGAAAGCGCACCAGCTTCTTATGAAACTGTCCGGAAAGGATGTCGGAGATCTGCCTTCCGGGATGCAGCAGCATCTGCCTTTCCAGCTGAACCCTCAGCTTTTCAAAGGATAATTCCGGGAAGAAATCACAGAAGATCTGCACATGCTTTCCCTCCCGCTTCGCCCTTGCGGCCCTTCCGGAAAGGTCCAGGGCGCAGATCCCGGAAAGCCCGCCCTCAAAGGGCTGCAGCTCCCCCGCGGAGGAGGCGGTCCGGGTGCCGTTTACGTACAGCGAAAGCCTCACCTCGCATCTTACTCCCTTGAGCCCCGACAGATCCTCCCCGGTAAAGACGGGGGTCAGCGCCGGAAGGGGCGGGATCACATCCAGGCCAAGTCCGGAAAGCAGCGTAAAGCCAGAGCCGTCGGAGCCGGTATTGACAGCCGTCCTTCCTCCCATGGCAAGGATCACGGAATCAAACCCTTCTCCGTTTATCCGAAGGTCCGGCCCCGCGGAAAGCTTCACCTCTTTGCAGCCGGTCCGCACCTCTATCCCAAGCTCCTTTACCGCTCTGACAAAGGCATCCCGCACGGTGGCGGCCGTATCCGTGTACGGATAGAGCCCGCCCTT
>CACZNS010000267.1 GCA_902782575.1 uncultured Lachnospiraceae bacterium | reverse complement strand
GCCCTTATCGTCTTTGACCACCCTTGCGCCGCTGTTTGCGATCACCGAGCTCAGATAATCCTCCCAGGTGATCCTTCTCTGCCTCAGAAGCTCATTGACGGCCTTATCGTTTTTCAGTTCTCCGATCACATTTTCATATGCCTCTGACTGCCTTAAGTACTTCACCCGCTCTTCACCGGTCAGGGGAGCGCCTTCCCCGCCGGCACCGTTATCGGATACGCCCGGCATATACTTCATCACAGCCGGCAGGTCATCCGCCTTGGTGCGGTTCTCATAATCCTGAAGCCAGTTCAGATAGGACTGATATCCGCTCTGATGTCTGACCTTTTCCATGATGATCAGTTCCTCCAGCTTCCAGACCGAATCGATCTTCGGCAGTGCCTCCTTCAGGCGTTCGCGCATGGCCTGAAGCGGTTCCCCGGTCAGGACATTCCGTCCGTGGTTGACCACATTGACAAACTCGTCGGCATACTGCTCACCCTGCAGGATGAAGTTCTCGGGATTGATGAGACCCAGAAGCTGCTCCTCATAAGCAGCCAGGCTCTTTCTCTCCTCTTCCATGCCCTTTACGACCTTATCTCCCGTGAATTGCTCTTCTTTTCCGGACCCGTCCGTTACCTTGATCTTACGGTTCTTTTCCATATATTCCTCCAGAATGTCATTCAAAACATCCTGGCGGTATTGTGCGCGAAGCTGATCCTGCTCCGTATGCTGTTTTACCTCCCCTTCAGCATATACCGTACGCTCCAGCACCTCATTGATGCTGACCTCTGCTCCGGAGGCCTCCTCCCCGGGTCTGGCAAAGATCTCGTCGGCGGAAACCTGTCCCTGCTCCTTTGTATAATCCAGCACACTCTTATAGGAACGGTATTTTTTTGCCTGATCCGCGGAAAGGCTTGTCAGCACATCGTCATGCATGCGGATCTCCACAAGGATATCCTCCAGCTGTACCAGGTTCGCCGCGGCTGTCAGCCTTGCCTCCAGGTTTCTCCAATAGGGCTCCTGCCTCTTGGGGCTGGTGGGCATCGAAACGGCTCCCGCCAGCTCATAGACCTTTGAGATCGCGGGCTTCACGGCGGCAATGCGCTTTCGAAGCTCCGCCAGCTGATCCCGGACCTCCTTCGGAACGGAGTCGATCCCGTATTCCTTTGCGATCGCGGCAAGCGTCCGATCATAGGAGCCGGAGGAAGGATCGAAGAGACTCTTCTGGCGGTCGTTTTCCTTCTTCTCCTCCTCTGTCATGCTGATGTTTTCCATCTCGCCTTTATCATTGACTCTGGTGCGGAACTGACGGTACAGATAATCCTTCGCGTACTGGTTCAGCATCTGCCGGAAGGAAGCGACCAAGGTGCTGTCCGCTTCTTTGGCGCTGTAATTCTTCGTAAATACCTTCGCTGCCGCGATATCGCAGTCCTTATATTCAAAGTCGGTGGTATCAAAGCCGATCAGACGGTACTCCTCCGTTCTTTCCTTCTGGAAAAGCCGGTAATACGAACCCTTCAGATCGTCCGCCACCTCACCGGAGTTTAGATGCAGCAGCTTCGTGCCGGACTCCACAGAGCAGATCACCGCTTCATTTTCCCCGATCAGTGACACATTTTTCGCGCTGGTCAGATGTCCGAGGAAACGGGAATTCTTATCGGCCTTACGCTGTGTGTTTCCGGCCTGTGTCCCGGTGCCGGATGTCTGGGACTGAGCTCCGCCTGTGCCCTGCTCTTCCCGGATGCGCTGCAGCTGCTCTTCCGCAGCAGCGTCCGTCCGGTTTTCCGCGGACTGCGCATATCCGCTGGAGGTCAGAAGCAGATCCAGCGTGATAAAGCCTTTCGGATTGATCATGGCCCACTTCTTTTCCTTCCCCTGCGCATTGATCCTGTCGATCACCTCATTCTGTATATTCGGGAATTCCATGGGGCGATAATCCGCCTGCGCGGAGGTTGCCTTCTTCCGGTTGCGGTAAAACTCCACGCCGAAGGAAGTCCTGGCAGCGATCATCTGCACGTCATGACGTTCTCCTTCGGGGCTTCTCCAGGTGATCTGGGCGGCATCCATCGGCACTCCCGGGATCCGTTCATCCTCCAGGAAATAATCATTGTTCAGGATCGAACGGTAGCCGGTGAGCCTCGTAAGCTCCTGGCCGTTGTTGTCCGGCCCTTCGAGCAGCACTCCCTGTGCCGCGGAGGCAAACACACCGCCGGTGGTCTTTTCTCCCATACCGGACTCCGTAACGATGGCACCCGCTCCCTTCGGAAAGATCATCCGGTAGGACAGGATCGTTTCCTTATCCGCCACCCGGTCGATCCGGGTGATATATCCCATGCAGAGAAGAAGGATCTCATCCCGTTTATCCTCCGGCAGCTGCTGCCCAAGCTCCAGGATCCTTCTCATCGCATCCCTCTTCGGATCTTTCTTTTCGGCAAGGTGCTTGGACGCCCCGCTTAAGATTTCGGAAGCCTCGGAAAGCTTATTCGCCATCTCCTCGTACGACTCATTCTCTATGAGGTCGATGATGGCCTTCTCCAGGATTTCGGACAGATGCTCATATTCCGAGTCTGAAAATTTCCCTTCGTCATGAGCCTTTTCCAGATCCTCCACAGCCTCCGCCAGCCTGTCCAGCATGGTCTTCCGCTCGCCCATGAGCTCCTCCATGCTTTTTACGGCTTCTTCGGCCTTCTTCTCATCGATCTTTCCCTCTTCCACCTCTTTGGCAGCATTTTCCGAAACCTGCCGGATCAGCTCGTTCGGACTTACCGTCGTTAAAAGATGCAGAAGATCCGCAAATTTGATCGTATTCCAGATCTCTCCCGACACCTGCATCAGAGCCTTAAGCTGGCTGATGGCTCCGGCGTAGGATTCCCCGTCGTATCTGTGCAGCTGGCTGTCGGCTTCCCTTACATCCTTCACATAATACTTGCGCTCCATGGGCGGCGAATAGATATAGGGCTGCCATGTGATCCTCATATTGCTGTCTGTTCCGGTGATCTGCCATGTGGGACTGTCCTCCGGAAAGATATCGATCTGGGCGATAAAAGGCCGCCAGGTGTCCTCCTCCCTGACCAGCCGCAGGATATGAAGGCTCTGGTAATACCCGGCCTGATCCGAAGCCGTTACCGCAAGACGGGCATTCCGGATCGCCTGGATCACGTTCTCAAGAGACTGTCCCTGACTCATCATACCGCGTATATTTCGGGAAAAGATCAGGGCGTGTACGGCTCTGAAGGCTCTCTTTCCGGCGATGGTCGCCAGGCTTATCCAGTAGTTCTTCACCTTCACGGGAGCTTCATCCGTTATACCGACCCAGTTGGTAAAGCCCCAGAACCAGTTATCGTCCGAAGCCTTGTCGTCGTCATATTTCTCAATATAATAGTTCAGATTTTTCCGGTCGGCATCGCTCATGGAATAGGTATTGGCTATGAGCTGCACATCCGAGGCCCGGAAATGCCCCACCTGCTCATCCGGGAAGGACTGAGCGCCGATGATCATGTTCTGGGTATTGGAATCATCGTTGGTAAAGGGCGTATAGCTTGCATGCTTCTTATGGATCTCTTCCCAGGCATGTTCCTTTTCAAAGCTGCTCTTTGCTTCGGAAAGCTTCGACCCCTCCAGGCTGTCCCATCCCAGATCCAGATATTGTCCGTCGATGGATTTCCATTCCTGGATCTCCTTTTCCGCATTGATATCCACGGACTCAAAGCTGGTACCGGAATCCGGATCCAGATTCCACCGGTAGCACATGACCGTCATGGACTGGGTCTTTGCATCCGGATTCAGGGGAGAATCCGTTGTGAAAAACGTAACGCCGATAAATGCCTCATAGTTTTTCGACATCGCCACACTGGAGATCAGAGCGCTGACCGCATCGCTTTTCGGAGAGGTTCCGTTGTTTACCTTCTCCATAAGCTCCTTTTCCTCCGCGGACAGCTTGGGCGACTTCATGGTAGCAAATTCCCTCTCCGCCGTCTGACGCTGGGAATCGATCTGATCCGCGTAGGTCATGGAAACTATCTCTCTGCCCTTTGCATCATAGACCGTTCCGATGCAGTTCTCATCCATCAGGAAATACTCCTCCACACCGGCGACCTTGCACACAAAGCCGCGCTCCTCGGTGTAGATATGCTGATCCTTTATCTTCCGGTCCGTTCCGGCGGAAAGACCGCTCTTATAATAATAGGGCCTGCCATCCTTTGTGGGATCAAAATCCAGCTCAAAGGGCTTTGCTTCCATCACATGATAATAGCCCGTATCCGGATTGTAAGACATCAGGATCTCTGCATCGTAGCGGTATTTCATGATCCGCTCTGCGGGCTCCGTAAAGCCGTTCCGCGAAACGGCGAAACCCTCGGCTTTTGAGGGATTTGTTTTATACTCCCGGATCTCCTTATCGGAAATATAGGCGGGTGTGATATAAAAATAAACAAACTCCCCGCGGGAGTTATAGTCGAGGACTTCGAAATATGCCATTGCATCCGGCACATTTTCCAGGCCCGGCAGGATGTAAAACGCATTCACCCCGTCCACCTTAAAACGGTCCGTACTGTAATCCACGATCCGCAGAGGTTTGTTCTGCACCTTCCCGTAGATCACCTGAGCCGGTCCCGCGATCTGCACCGGAGGGTCTCCTTCAAGCTGCCCTGCAAGACACCCTGTCAGATTCAGACAGACACAAAGTGCAAGGAAAAGGGCAAGCGCCCGTTTCTGAAATAATCGTTTCGTCACGAACGCTTCCCCCTTTCTTTGCTTTCTTTCAAAAATCCGTTATCTGTCCGTTCTCAAACAGCCGTACAGCTGATCAATAGTAAAGAGTTGCATCTGCCGCGCCGCTGTTTCCTTTATTGCCGTTCACCCAGGCTACCAGCTGCGGCAGCATGATCCGCATCACGACGATCAGGATAAAGATCAGGAAGAAACCGATGATGGCGTTTTTAAGTGCCATCTTTGCCTTTTCTCTCTCCTGCGGCTCCTCTGCCTTTGCAAGCTTCACGCCCAGCAGTACACAGTAGATCGCGCCGACTGCCGCCACAACGCTGATGATCGGGCCCAGCAGTGAATTGATCAGATTTACGACCGGAACAGCCGCACTGTCAAAATTAACAGTTTTTCCGCTGCCGGAACCGGCCGGAGCAGTCGTTGTACTCCCTGCCGGAGGGTTTGTGGTCTGATCCGCGAAGACAGACAGCGGATTCTGTACCGCGAAATAGGCTGCCGTAAGCCACACATAGGGACATTTCACTTTCTGTAAAAGAGTTGCGTTTTTCATTTTGTTCTCCTTTCATACCCGTTTTTCAGGGCATCCTTTAATAAGATTCTTTTCTATAATATCCTCATACTTCTGCCGGCTGTCAGGATCACAATGATGGAAATGACGGCAAGCAGTGCAAAAAGGGAAAGAAAAAATATGCCGGGGACACTCTGGTCCATTATAACCCGTAGATCGTATTCTCTTGTATTTCCCGCTTCGTCGGAAACAAGGAACCGGTAGCTTCCGGTCTCGCTGACCCTGCCTCCGTACAGATCGATCTCCTCTCCTTCGTGGATCACCCGGATCCTGGCTCCGCTTTCCTGTGCCGTAAAGCTTACGGGGCCCTTTGCGACTCCGTCCGATATCTTTCCGGTAAATACCAGTGCGGGAGGTGTCGTATCCCTTAAAAATACCGTTCGCCACTCCGGCAGGTCAGGCGCCGTATAGATCAGCTCATATACCCCGTCCCTGGCCGGTTCGAAAAAGGATCCGTCTGTTATCGAAGTCTCCGCTCCGTTTCGTCTCACTGACGAAAGCCGGTAGCCGAAGGGTGCCGGGATCCTGTCCAGGGCTGTCGGCACATTCTCCTTGAGGATCCGGAAGCTTCCGGGAGATTCTGTCAGCTCCATTCCTTCTGCGCCTCTCGTTTCCGAAGCGACCCGGAAGTAATAGGTTCCGACCTCATCCGCATATGCTTCCAGCGGCCTTTCTTCTTCTGTCCCGTTTTCCTCCGGGAAAAACGGAACATCATTTACTGTATAGTCCTTGAGATAAGTTCCATCCCCGGCAGCAAGCCTCACCGCCGTGTTGGAAAAGCTTCCAAGGGGAGCATCCATCCGGAAGCTGCAGCCGTTCGGCTGTGTATAACAATAAAAGCCTGTCTCTGCTT
>CACZNS010000266.1 GCA_902782575.1 uncultured Lachnospiraceae bacterium | reverse complement strand
TATCAGGTGAACAGGCAAGCATTTGGTGCAGTTAATAAAAAAACGTTACAGTAGTTTACATAAAAGGAGGAGCAGTATGGGAACAGTAGATCCGAAGAAGGTACCGAAGGTCAGACTGAACACGGGCATGGAGATCCCCTGCATCGGAATGGGGACCTTCGGCTCTGACCGCTTCAGTGCGGAGGAAGTGAGCGGAGCGGTCGCGGGGGCGATCCGGTGCGGCTACCGTATGTTTGACTGTGCGGCATGCTACGGAAACGAGGATCAGATCGGAGAGGTTTTCCGCAAGGCGTTCGATGAGGGCGTGGTGAAGCGGGAGGATCTGATCATCATGACAAAGGTGTGGAACGATATGCACAGGGATGTGGCGGCCGCCTGCAAAAAGAGCATCGCAGATCTCCAGTGTGATTATGTGGATGTTTATTATATCCACTGGCCGTTCCCGAACTATCATGCGCCGGGGTGCGATGTGGATTCGAGGAATCCGGACAGCAAGCCCTTTTCGGTGGCGGAGTTCATGGATACCTACCGGCAGATCGAGGAGCTTGTGGATCAGGGGCTTGTGAAGGCCATCGGTATCTCCAACATGACGATCCCGAAGCTGGAGCAGGTGATCGATAAATTCCGCATCAAGCCGGCTGCCTGCGAGATCGAGCTGCATCCCTGCTTCCAGCAGCAGGAGCTTTTCGACTGGCTTAACGCTCACGACATCCAGCCTGTGGGATATATGCCCATCGGCTCGCCGAAGAGACCCGAGAGGGATATCGTCGCTACGGATATCGCGGATATGGAGGTGCCGGAATTCAGGGCCATCGCCGAGAAGCACGGCGTTCACCCCGCGATCATCGCTCTGAAGTGGGCGATCCGCCGCGGACAGATCCCGATCCCCTTCTCGATCCATAATTACGAGGCAAACCTGGAGGCGACGGTGACGGAGCCGCTTACGGATGAGGAAATGGCGACGATCGCTACTCTGGAAAAGGACAACCGCCTTGTGAAGGGTCAGGTCTTCTTATGGGAAGGCGCCACAGACTGGCATGATCTCTGGGATGAAGACGGTGTGATAAAGGACTGCCCGGACGCGAAATGATCTTTGAACAAAAAACAGGGCGCTGCTGAAAAGCATGCCCTGTTTTTGATATGATAACGGACCGACAGACAGAAAGAAAGGAGAACGATATGCTGGTCACATCAAAGGAATTACTGCTGGACGCGCAGAAACGGGGCTATGCCGTGGGCGCGTTTAACGTGGAGAATATGGAAATGGTGATGGCGGTTCTTGCAGCCGCGGAGGAAACGGGCTCTCCCGTCATCATGCAGACAACCCCCGGGACGCTGAAGTACGCGGGGCTTGATTATTATCTTGCCAATGTAAGGGCGGCGGCGGAGCGGACGAAGCTTCCCGTGGTGATGCATCTGGATCACGGCAGCAGCTTTGAGGTTGCGATGCAGGCCTACCGCACGGGCTATACCTCCATCATGATCGACGGCTCGAAGCTCCCCTTTGAGGAAAACATCGCCCTCACGAAGCGGGTGACGGATGCCTGCCATCCGGGAAATATCCCGGTGGAGGCGGAGCTCGGAAAGGTGGGAGGCAAGGAGGATGATCTCGAAAACGGAGATGAAAATCCGTACACCGATCCGGAGGAGGCAAAGGAATTCGTGAAGCGCTGCGATCCGGATTCCCTGGCTGTGGGAGTGGGTACCTCCCACGGGGTCTATAAGGGAGTGCCGAAGGTAAATGTGGAGGTGCTCTCCGCCATCCGCAAGGTGGTGGACATCCCGCTGGTGCTGCACGGGACGTCCGGTGTGCCGGATGAGCAGGTAAAGGACTGCATCAGCAGGGGGATCTGCAAGGTGAACTATGCGACAGACCTGCGCATCGCATATACAAGGGGCGTAAAGGCGCATCTGGAGGCGCATCCGGATGATTTCGACCCGAAGAAATACGGCAAGCCGGCGATGGAGGAAGTAAAGAAGTACGTGATGCAGAAGATGGAAGTTGTCGGAAGCTGCGGAAAGGCGTAAGAAATGGAAGCAGCCTGGATTTCGGAATACAAACGGGAAACGGACCGGGAGCGCAGAAAGGCGATCCTCGGGCGGGTGGAAGCAGAGCAGGGAGAAGGTGCCTCGGAGGAGCTTGCTTTGAGGAAAAAGCTCTGGGAAGCCCGGTACGATGAGAGGAACGGCCAGAAGCTGGATCATTTTGTGCGCGGGTGGATCGAGCTGCAGGCCCTAAAGCGCAGGATCCTTCTGCCGGGAGAAAAGAAGAGGATCCGAAAGGAGATCGAAAATATAAAAGCATGCTGGCAGTTTCCGCTCTGCGCGGAATACGGAGAGATCGGGGCTGCAGCGCTTGCGGATGAGCTTTTCAACCTGACGCTCTTTTACATGGAGATCTGCGAGAGGGATAAGATGTACAATGCGGTGCTTCTGGGACTCGGGCATATCAGTGATGAGCGGAGGGTTGATAAGATCGCCGGGGAGATCGCGGATATGACGGTGAAGATCCCGGAGCGGGTGGATGCGGCAGAGGAGCTGGAGCCCTTCATCCGCTCGGCAAGGGAGGCCTTTTGCTACCGCTATCCTTCGGAAGCGGCGGCACTTGAGGCGCGTATTTCCGATCTGAAATAGCCCGGGAGTCTGCGCATCGCGTTGACCGGTGCCGGTCCGTCGGGATCCGGGCACCGGTACATACGGGGAAATCATTTTGGGGGTTTAGGCATTATGGCAGCTACGATCAAGGATATCAAAAACGAGACCGGTCTGGGGCTGGCAACGATATCAAAATACTTAAACGGCGGAAATGTAAGGGCGGAGAACAGAAAGAAGATCGAAGAGGCGGTCCGGAAGCTTGATTATCATCCGAACGAGACCGCCAGATCCCTGGTGACAAGAAGAACGCGCACCATCGGATTTGTGGTCAATCTCATCGCCAGCAATTTCAGCGGCGTGCTGCTTCAGCACGCGTCCGCGTACCTGCACAGCCGGGGCTACGGCATGATGATCTGTGATTCCAATCACGATGAAAAGCAGGAGGAGGAGAACATCCGCTTCTGTGTGGAAAAGCAGGTGGACGGAATCCTGCTGATCTCCGTGTCGAGAAACCCGGAATGCCTTTCTCTGGCGGAAAAAGCCGGGATCCCCGTGGTACTGCTGGACAGGGAGATCAAAAGCGATGCCTTTGACTGCGTGACCATTGATAACAAGAACGCCGCGGAGAGGGCTGCGGCATATCTGATCAGCCGCGGGCACAGGAAGATCGCGGTGATCCATTCGGAAGAATACACGGGGCACGAGCGCTGCAGGGGCTTCCGCTCGGCAATGAAAAAGGCCGGGATCACAGTGCCTGCGCAGTATGTTTATTCGGGTGAATATCATTCCTCCGAGCTGGGCTATGACAGCATGAAGGAGCTTTTGAAGCTTCCGGACAGGCCCACCGCGGTGCTGACCAGCAATTACGAAGTGAGTCTGGGTGTGATCATGGCGATCCATGAAAGCGGCATCCGCTGCCCGGAGGATATTTCTCTCATCGGCTTTGACGAGCTGATCCTGCCCATGGTCATGCGGCCGAAGCTGACGCTGATCGCCCAGCCGATGGAGGAGATCGTATCCGAGGGTGCCCGGATCCTGCTGAAGCGAATCGAAGAGGGCAGGGATTTCCCGCCGCAGAGGGTCAGCCTGTACGCCGCCTTAAAGGAGGGCGAGTCCGTGCGGGATCTGACGGTCCGGTAATATGAAAAGCGCGGAACGCGGCGACGGCGGAAAAACAGCCCCGGAGCTCATGACGGAACGCGGCGACGGCGGAAAAACAGCCCCGGAGCTCATGACGAAACGCGGCGACGGCGGAAAAACAGCCCCGGAGCTCATGACGGAACGCGGCGACGGCGGAAAAACAGCCCCGGAGCTCGTGACGGGATATGGCGACGGTGAAAAAACAGCCCTGGAGCTCATCCGGGAAGCGGGAGGGTATCTGCCCGCGGACTGCGGGGGCAGGGGCACCTGCGGGAAATGCCGTATCCTTTGCAGGGAAGGAGCGCCCCGGGCTTCGGACCGGGAGAGGGAGCTCCTTACGGAGGAAGAGATAAAGGACGGGATCCGTCTGGCCTGTCTTTCCAGGCCGGAGGGTGCATTTCGGATCGAATACGCCGCGGAGGAGAAGATAGACACTCAGCTGTCCGGCATAAGGGCGTCCGGGAAGGAGAACGGGGCGGTGCTTGCCGTGGATATCGGCACGACGACCATCGCAATGGCACTGCTTCAGGAGGGAAAGCCCGTAAGCTTCGCCTCCTCCGTCAATCATCAGCGGAGCTTCGGCGCGGATGTGATATCGCGGATCGCGGCCGCAAATGACGGGCACGGAAAAGAGTTACGGGAGCTGCTCCTTGCGGATCTGCGCCGGGCGGCACAGGAACTGGGCGTTTCCTATGACGGGACCCCTTCCGTGATCTCCGCCAATACGACGATGCAGCATCTGCTCTGCGGTCTTTCCTGCGAGGGGCTGGGTGCTTCGCCGTTTACGCCGGTGGACATCGCCCTGCGCCGGGACGGAGGGCAGACCCTGCTTCCGGGGATCAGCGCCTTTGTGGGCGCGGACATCGTAAGCGGGATCGTTGCCTGCGGGATGGATCAAAGCAGTGAACTCTGCATGCTGATCGACCTGGGGACCAACGGAGAGATGGCGCTCGGAAACCGGGACAGGATCCTGACGGCGAGCACTGCCGCGGGGCCGGCCTTTGAAGGAGGCAATATCTCCTGCGGCATGCCGGGGGTACCGGGTGCGGTAAGCCGGGTTTCCATCAGGGAGGGAGAAGTCAGCCTGCAGACCATCGCGGACGGGGAGCCTGCCGGGCTTTGCGGAAGCGGCGTGCTGGAGATCGTATATGAACTGCTTCGGGCCGGGCTTCTGGATGAGACGGGGCTTCTGGATGCGAGATACCGGGAGAAAGGATTTCCCTTTGCGGAGGGGCTTTGCTTCACACAGAAGGACGTGCGTGAGGTGCAGCTTGCCAAAGGGGCGGTCTGCGCGGGGGTCCTGACGCTGCTTAAGACCTTCGGTGCCTCGGAGGATCAGGTGAAGACCCTTTATCTTTCGGGAGGCTTCGGGCAGAAGCTTGACTGCGGGAAAGCCGCGGGGATCGGGCTGCTGCCGGAAAGGCTTGCGGAAAGAGCCGAAGCGTCGGGCAATACCTCTCTTGCGGGTGCCATCCTTTTTGCCACCGGCGCCGCGGAGCGGGAACGGTTTCTGAGGGCCGTAAGGATCTCCGGGGAGGTAAGCCTTGCGGAAAGCGAAATGTTTCGGGAGCTTTTCCTTGAGCAGATGTATTTTTAGAGATCCGGATCAAAATGGCCCGAAACAGGAAACTATATTTTGGTACGGAACAGTATTGACATGTGACGATTTTTATAATAAAATTCAAAGGTGAAACGTTTCGTTTATTCATTTTAACGAAAAACGGCTGAGATCGGAGGACAACAGTGGAAAAGATTAAACAGAATCCTTTTGTAAAAAAGGTCGGCTTCAACAGGCTTGTCCTGTTCTGCGTACTGATCCTGATGTACGTTGCATTTTCTATCATGGTTCCGGGATTTTTCGGAAAAGCCCGTATCATGAGCGTTATGAATTATGTGTATTTCCTTGGGTTTCTGTCCCTGGGAGTTACTTTTGTCATCGCCACAGGCGGCATCGATTTCTCCATCGGACCGGTGATGTTCTGCTGTGCGCTGATCTCCGGCTACACAATGGTATTTAAGGGAGCTCCGGTGATCGTTTCCATCATCATGAGCATTCTGATCGGCTTCCTCTTCGGGCTGTTCAACGGATATCTGGTATCCTACTGGACGATCCCGCCCTTCATCGTTTCCATGGCCTCCATGAATATCGCAAAGGGCATCGCGGCGGTCTATACGAAGACACAGTCCGTCAGCTGGCCCCTGTCCACGGATCCGGTAAACGGCTGGTTCAGAAATCTGGTCAATATGAACGGCTTCCCGCTGGGACTGGTGATCTTCCTCTGCGCGGCGGTGGTCTGCATGATCGTTCTGAACAATACCAAGCCGGGACGGTACATCCTCTGCCTCGGAAGCAACCGCGAAGCGGTCCGGCTTTCCGGCGTGGATACCAAGAAATGGGAAATGCTCGCTTATGTGATCTGCGGCACGCTGGTGGGGATCGCGGCGATCTTCTTCGTAGGTGCCTATACGACGGTGCAGCCGGGCTACGGCGACCAGTACAACAATGAGGCCATCGCGGGCTGCGTCATGGGAGGAACCTCCATGGCAGGCGGTCTGGCTTCCATAGGAGGAACCGTGATCGGAGTCCTGATCATCTCGCTCCTGCAGGAAGGGATCCTGGCCCTTGGCTTCGCGAAGGATATCCAGCTGATCGTTACGGGTATCATCGTTATCGTGGTGGTCTATGCCGATGTTATGGCAAGGCGCAGGAAGAACTGAGAATATAAACCATAGAAAATATGTCGTAACAGAGGAGAAAATAAATGGCTGAAGAAGCAATCCTGAGAATGGAAGAGATCGACAAAAGCTTTCCGGGCGTCCATGCCCTGGATCATGTGCATTTCGATGTACGCAGCGGTGAAGTCCACGCCCTGATGGGAGAGAACGGAGCCGGAAAATCCACACTGATGAAGGTACTGACCGGTATCTACAGCAAGGATTCCGGAAAGATCGTCTTCGAAGGGAAGGAAGTGGAGTATCACAATACCAGAGAGGCGCAGGATGCCGGTATCGTTATCGTGCATCAGGAGCTGAACATGGTGGGCGACCTGACGGTGGCGCAGAATATCTTCATCGGGCGGGAGTTCATGAAGGGCTTCCGGATCGACGACAAGAAAATGATCGATGAGTCGAAGAAGCTCTTTGACGAATTGAAGATTGATATCAATCCGAGAGACAAGATGAGCGATCTGAC
>CACZNS010000265.1 GCA_902782575.1 uncultured Lachnospiraceae bacterium | reverse complement strand
CGGAGGCGGAGTGGAAGCGCCGCTTACGGAAGATGAGATACCGGACATGCCATCCGGGGATATGCTTGCGGAAACGGAACCCGAGCCCGAGCCGATACCTGAGGTGACGCCGGTGTCGGATGATCCGAACCACATCATGACGCCGGAAGAGATCGCGGCGATGGTGGCAGGCGCGGAGCCTGAACCGATACCCGAGCCGGCACCTGAGGTGACGCCGGTGTCCGACGATCCGAATCATATCATGACACCGGAAGAGATCGAAGCCATGATTTCCATGAGCGAGCCGACGCCGGTATCGGATGACCCGAACCATATCATGACGCCTGAAGAGATCGAGGCGATGCTTAGCGGCACAGACGACGCGGCGCCGGTGGATCCGGAGGTGCCGGATGAAGCGGGCGAGGCTTCCGAAGACGGAGATGACGATGACCGGAAGATCCGGTTTACGATCCCGGAAGAGGTCAATAATCCCGTTATCGATCTGGACGGATTGGATTTTACGGAAGATCAGCCTCCCAGGCCGGATCTGAATGCGGTGGAAGAGGAAGACTCCAACCGCATGATGACTGCGGAGGAGATCGATGCCATGTTTGCCGGAGCAGAGTCTGCGGCAGCGGCACCGGAGCCGGAAGACGAGGTCAATCCGGCGGACCTGATGGCCGAGCTGGGACTGGCCACGGGAGAGGATTCGGATGTTACGGATATCATAGATGATATGCCGCAGGATTCGGAGCTCTCCGAGATCAATGATCTGCTGAAGAAAAACGACAACAGCGAGATGGTGGAGGACGATCTGCTCTCCATGCTTCAGAGCGGATCAATGGATGGTGGCGAAGATGAAGAAAGCGAAGATCAGACTGAAGGAGACGCGGGCGGAGAAGCTGCTGACGAAAGTGCTGAAGAGCCTGAAGAAAGCGGAAGCCCGAAGGCGGAAAAGAAGCCGAAAAAGAGCAAAGAGCCTGAACTCGATGAAGAAGGAAATCCGGTCAAGAAGAAAGGCTTTTTCGCGTGGCTTGCAGAATTCTTCTTTGGTGAAGGCGATGACGAGGACGAAGAAGGCGGGTCGGGGACCGCGGCCGATGGGACAAATGTTGAAAATCCCAGCGAGCAGACTCTTGAAAATAATGCGGTATTAGCTCTCGCAGCGGAAGACGACGGAGGCGGCAAGAAAAAGAAGAAGGAGAAAAAGAAGAAGCCTCCGAAGCCGAAGAAAGAGAAAAAGAAGAAGCCTCCGAAGCCGAAAAAGGAAAAGAAGCCGAAGGATCCGGGGCCTCCGGAAAAGAAGCTTCCGAAGAAAAAGGTGATAGCGGTTTCACTGTTTTTCGCCTCCTTCCTGGCGGCAGTCACTTTCTGTACATTTGCCTTTGCGAATGTGGGTTATGAGAGTGCGGCGAAGTCAAATTATGAAAAAGGCGACTACGAGGGAGTATATCAGTCCCTGATCGGTCTGGATCATATTTCCGCGGAGAGTCAGGATATCTACAATAAAGCCTTTGTTCTGATGCGTCTGCAGCGCAGGATAGATGCCTTTAATGAATATGAACGCAGGGAGATGCCTCTGGAGGCTATCGATGCGCTGATCCAGGGTGTGGAGATCCACGATGCCCTGACGGAATATGCGGCAAGTCTGGGTGTGGGCGATGAATTCGAGAACCTGAACGGCGTGATCATGACCTATCTGGGCGATGTGTTTGGAGTGGATCTGGAAAAAGCCCGGGAAATCTACAACTTGACGGATTCCATCGAATATACGATGGCTCTGATGGATATTGTCGATCCGAACTGGAGAGACGAGATCCAGCCTACGATTGAGCTGACGGAGATGGGCTCCGGTGTGGAACTGACCGGGAATAATGCGCCGGGCCCGAGAGGGACCGGAAGCCGTACACCCGCTCAGCCGGCGGAAGAAGAAGCGCCGGCGGAAGAAGCTGCACCGCAGGAGGAAGCGCCCCCTGCACAGGAAGGCGAGACGGAAACACCGCCTGAAGCCTCTGCGGAAGAACAGCCCGAGGGGGAACCGAGCATTACGATCAATACGGATGATTCCACCGTGATCATACCGGAGGGTGCGCAGCTTAAGGTAACACAGGGCGACAACAATACCGGTGATACCAACACCGCAAATAACGGAGATGTGCTGTTTCAATTTAATGTTCAGCGGGACGATAACGGAAACTACCAATGATAGCGATCATAGATTATGATGCCGGAAATATCAGGAGCGTTGAAAAAGCCGTAGATTTTCTGGGAAACAAAGCAATAGTCACTCGCGAGGCGAAGGAACTGCTTAGCGCGGATAAAGTGATCCTTCCGGGAGTGGGAGCCTTCGGTGATGCGATGAAGCGTCTGACGGAATATGACCTGATCGGTGTGATCCGGGAGCTGGTCCGCAGAGGGACTCCGTTTCTGGGGATCTGCCTCGGTCTGCAGCTTCTGTTTGAAAGCAGCGAGGAGAGTCCCGGAGTGCAGGGGCTTGGGCTGCTGAAGGGAAAGATCAGGAGGCTTCCGGAGGGGAGCAAAGAAGAAGGCCGCAAGATCCCGAACATCGGGTGGAATTCTCTTTCCTTCCCGACGAAGGGGCGGCTGTTTGAGGGAGTGCCCGAGGGGTCTTTCGTGTATTTTGTGCATTCCTATTATCTGGACGCGGAAGATAAGAGTATTGTGAAAGCCAGGATCGATTACGGCACTGCAGTGGATGCGTCGGTTGAATCGGGTAATCTCTTTGCCTGCCAGTTTCATCCGGAAAAATCGTCGGAGGTCGGGCTGAAGATCCTGCGGAATTTTCTGGAACTTCCTGTGTAATGGAATTATGTTAACCAGTTGAATGATTTACATAATTCAACTATATCGACTAATGATCGGATTTACATAAATTCAATATATCAACTGGTGTAACGTTTTTTTAACTGCACCAAATGCTTGCCTGTTCACCTGATAGCACATTTCCAAAAGCCTCGGTGTAGCTCGCTGCATCTGCGTTTCTGAAAATGCACTCTCCGGCAAGCATTCAGCGCATTGGTATAGCTAATAAAAATACGCTCTACTGGTGACCTGATCGATGCAACAAAATTATGTTAACCAAAGTGATGGCGAGTTTTACATAAAGTTGTTATGTTAACTAAGGGCATGATTAACATAAAAACATTATGTAAATTAACAACACAATTCACATAAAGTTACATTATGTAAATTACCAACCCAATGACCCACATATAGAAATTATGTCAACCGAAAACCTTATTTACATAACAAAATATTATGTTTACTAAAAGGATCATACCCTGCCTCGACGTGAATAACGGAAGAGTCGTGAAGGGCGTTAATTTTGTGAATTTAAAAGACGCGGGAGATCCGGTCTCCGTGGCCAGAGCTTACGATGCGGAGGGCGCGGATGAGCTGGTTTTTCTGGATATCACCGCTTCCAGTGACCAGCGGAGGACTGTGGTCGAGATGGTGCGGGAGGTTGCAAAGCAGGTCTTTATCCCCTTTACCGTAGGCGGCGGGATCAGGACCGTAGAGGACTTTCGGGCGATCCTGCGGGAAGGCGCGGATAAGGTCTCGGTGAACAGCGCCGCCATCATGAATCCGGAGCTGATCGCGGAGGCGGCAGAAAAATTCGGCAGTCAGTGTGTGGTGCTTGCGATGGATGCAAAGCGGCGGGCAGACGGGAACGGCTGGACGATCTATAAAAACGGCGGAAGAGTCGATATGGGCATCGATGCCGTGGAATGGGCGAAGAAAGCCGTCGGGCTCGGCGCCGGTGAGATCCTCCTCACAAGCATGGACTGTGACGGAACCAAGGCCGGCTATGATATCGAGCTGACGCGGGCAGTGGCAGAAGCGGTTTCCGTACCGGTGATCGCTTCCGGAGGAGCGGGAAGCAAAGAACATTTTCTGGAGGCTCTGACGGAGGGAAAGGCGGATGCGGCACTTGCAGCCTCGCTCTTTCACTATAAGGAGCTGACCATCGGAGAAGTGAAGGAATATCTGAAAGAAAAAGGAGTGGCGGTGCGATGCCGGCAGTGACGGGAGACTGGCTTGCGGCGATCGGCAGTGAGTTCAAAAAGCCGTACTACAAGCAGCTTTATGAATTTATTAAAGAGGAATACAATACCCGCGTGATCTATCCCCCTTCGGGGGATATTTTCAATGCCCTTCATCTGACGCCTTTATCGAAGGTAAAGGTTGTGATCCTGGGACAGGATCCCTATCATGAGGAGCATCAGGCCCACGGTCTTTCTTTTTCCGTCCCGGCGGATCAGAAAAAGATCCCCCCGTCCCTGCAGAATATCTACAAGGAGCTGAACACCGATCTGGGCTGTTATATCCCGAATAACGGATATCTGAAAAAATGGGCCGATCAGGGAGTGCTGCTCCTGAACACCGTGCTCACGGTGCGGAGCGGAGCTGCGAATTCCCACAAGGGAAGGGGCTGGGAGAAATTTACTGATGCGATCATACAGGCTGTGGCTTCCCAGGACAGGCCGGTCGTATATCTGCTCTGGGGGCGTAACGCCCGGGAGAAGGCATCCATGCTTCACAATCCGAAGCAGCTGGTGCTTGAGACCGTGCATCCGAGCCCGCTGTCCGCTCATGACGGTTTCTTCGGCTGTCATCATTTTTCTAAATGCAATGATTTCTTAAAGGAGCACGGGGAGGAACCCGTAGACTGGCAGATCGAAAATATCTGACGGCGTTTTGATTTTCGGGCGGATGACCTGCCGAAGAGATCCGCAGCCATGCGGGTCAGGCGGGGACCTGCTTTTTGAGGATAAGAAATGGAGGGATCTTATGAAAAAAATACCGTTTATCACAAAGGAAAAGGCAGAGGAGATCGCCGGGAAATACCCGACCCCGTTTTATCTCTACGACGAAAAGGGGATCCGGGAGACGGCACAGGCTGTTAAAGAGGCGTTTTCCTGGAATCCGGGCTTCCGGGAGTACTTCGCCGTCAAGGCAACACCGAATCCGTTCATTTTGCGGATCTTCAAGGACTATGGCTTCGGCTGTGACTGCTCGTCCCTGGCGGAGCTGAAGCTTGCGGAGGTTTCGGGCTTTCGGGGAGAGGAGATCATGTTCTCCTCAAACGAGACTCCGGCGGAAGAGTATGTGTATACGGCAAAGCTCGGCGGGATCGTAAATTTTGATGATATCACTCATCTGGATTTCTATGAGAAAAACGCAGGGGCATTTCCGGAGACCGTCAGCTGCCGGTTTAACCCGGGCGGAACCTTCAGTATCTCGAATTCCATCATGGACAATCCGGGAGATGCCAAATACGGAATGACCAGGGAGCAGATCGCGGAGGCCTTTAAAATCCTGAAAAGCAGAGGCGTAAAGTATTTCGGGATCCATGCCTTCCTTGCCAGCAACACGGTAACGGATGAGTATTATCCAAACCTTGCCGCCCGGCTTTTTGAGCTGGCCGTGGAATTAAAGAAGGAGACGGGGGCGGATATCCGCTTCATCAATCTCTCCGGGGGAGTCGGGATCCCTTATAAGCCGGATCAGGAGCCGAACAATATCGGCAGGATCGGTGCGGGTGTCAGGGAGCGCTTTGAAGAGATCCTCGTTCCCGCAGGGCTCGGAAACGTCAGGATCTACGCGGAGATGGGCCGGTTTATGCTGGGCCCCTACGGAGCTCTGATCACGAGAGCGGTTCATGAAAAGCACATTTATAAGGAATATATCGGGGTGGATGCCTGCGCGGCAAATCTGATGCGTCCTGCGATGTACAGGGCCTATCATCACATCACCGTACTGGGGAAAGAGGATAAGCCGGAGGATCATACCTATGATGTGGTCGGATCCCTCTGTGAGAATAATGACAAATTTGCCATCGACAGGAAGCTGCCGGAGATCGAAAAAGGGGATCTGCTCTTTATCCATGACGCGGGTGCCCACGGCTTTTCCATGGGGTACAATTACAACGGCCGGCTCCACAGTCCGGAGCTTCTGCTGAAAGAGAACGGGGATGTGCAGCTGATCCGGCGCGGGCAGACCCTGCAGGATTATTTCGCAACCTTTGACTGCTTTGACGAGTGGAAAGGGCTCTTTGACTGATCATACGTAATGCCTATAGCATTCAAGCGAAGAATCATCATACTGTTTTCGGCTTTTGCGATAGCGGCTGCCGCAGTCTGCGCACTGACTGCGAAAGGGGCATCGGAGCAGACGGGATATATGACGGTCAGCCCCGGAGATTCAACTGTTTTTTTCAGGGAATATGATCTCAGGATCAGGGGATGGGATAACGGAACGGGCACGGTTTTTTTTATTCCCTCATACATAAACCTGAAGGCCCTGGATCAGACGGATTCCCCGATAAAGATCTGCGGGAGCGACGGACAGATCATGACGGAGCCTTCGCTGAATGAGATGCAGGATATTATCGTCCGGGATCCGGAGGGAAATGAAACACCCTGGAAGCTCGGGTTTTATTCTTCGGAGAATTTATATACCATCGATATCACCCTTGACGGGATCGGGATCGGCGATATCGATCATGATGTTTATTCCGATGCGGTCATAGACATCCATTCCCCTGACGGCAGGAGGACTTATCATGATAAGGACGCAGCCATCAAGGGAAGAGGAAATTCCACATGGGAATCCGCCAAGAAGCCGTATGAGATACGGCTCTCCGCTCCGGGATCGCTGTGCGGATTAAAAACATCCGGAAAATGGGTGCTGCTGGCGAATTCCTATGATGACACCAAGATCCTGAACAAGCTGGCCTTTGACCTTTCGGACAGGATGGGAATGGAAGGCACCACGGATTCCGAATGGGCGGATCTTTACATCAATGGAGAGTATTGCGGCAATTATCTTTTATGCAAGGAGCCTTCCCTGAAGAATTTCAAAGAAAAGATCACGGATCTGGAAGACCTCAATGAACCGTTCTTTGATCCGGAGGCTGTCTTTGCGGACGAAGAGGTGAAGGGCTATCTGTATCGGGATGCACCGGCAGATATCAGCGGAGGGTACCTGATCGAAAAAAACTGGAATCAGAGCTTTTTTGAAAAAAAGACCGGCTTTCATGCGGGAGGATATTGTTTTACGGTAAAAGAGCCGGATAACGCCTCCATGGAGGAGATCGGTTATGTCAGGGATTATTTTGAAGGGATCGATGATGCGATCCAAAAGGGAGAGGATCTTTCCCGGATCGATTTCCGTTCCTTTTCCAGACGGTTTCTGCTGGAGGAGTTTTTGTACAACATAGATTACGGAAGGACAAGCTGTTTTTTTTATAAGAAGCAGAATGATGATGTCCTCTATGCGGGACCCTGCTGGGATTATGATTTAACCTGCGGCAGAGTCCGGGAATCCTCCTTTAATGATTATACCGGCTCTCTGCTCCGGCAGGAGAAAAGCGATGCTTATCCGGAGATCCTG
Organism: uncultured Lachnospiraceae bacterium; assembly: GCA_902782575.1. GTDB lineage: Bacteria > Bacillota > Clostridia > Lachnospirales > Lachnospiraceae > NK4A144. The sequence continues at coordinate 1,328 of CACZNS010000265.1, read as the reverse complement.
AAATGGGACCGGGAGCTTCTGGAAAACGGGGATTACAGACGGAGCTTATATGCCGAATTCAGGAAGCTGATCCCGCTGCTTCAGGATGCTTACCTGAAGCAGGTGGATGCGTACAGGGACAGGATCGGAGCCTCCCTTGCAATGGATGCTCTCAGATGGAGCAGGGAAGGCGGATCCTCCTACAGGGGCTATTATTCCGATCCGGACAATAAATACAGGCATGTAAAGTTTTTCCTGAACAAGCGGCTGGAGCATCTGATGGAGCTCTGCGAAACGGCATCGGTGGCGGCGGATCCCGGGCTGGACCGGGACGAAACCCACAGGCTGACCTTTATCACCGATGAGGGGGAGGAGATCGTCCGGGAGGTAAAGGACGGCAGCCAGCTGAAGGAGGAAGAACTGCCGGAGTATGACAGGGCGGAGCATGAAGAAGGATGGATCTGTGAATATAACAACGAGGCATTTTCGTATTACATCCCCGTGTACGAGGATATGGTGCTGATCCTGCGGTAGGCGTTCGGGAGTATTCAGACAGGTCCGGGCAGAGGCAGTCGGGACAGCACCCGGACGGTCTGGACAGAACAGATCCTAAATAGTATCATACATTGTGTCAGTATGCGGCAGTATGTCTTGCAGATAACGGCAATCTGAAGGAGGGAGTTTTGGGCTTAAAAACATTTAAGGGTGGTATCCATCCGAACGATCAGAAAGAAATGTCGATGGATCAGCCGATCGTGACGCTTAAGCCGGGGAAGGAAATGGTATTTCTCTTATCCCAGCACATCGGTGCTCCGGCGAAGGCACTGGTGAAAAAGGGCGATCCGGTGATCATCGGGCAGAAGATCGCGGAGGCCGGGGGCTTTGTGTCAGCTCCGGTCTATTCTTCGGTTTCGGGTACGGTAAAGGCAGTCGAAAAGAGAAAGAACGCGCTGGGGGACAGCGTGGATGCCATCGTCGTGGAGAATGACGGGCTCGATACGGAAACGGAATACAGTCCGGCGGAGCTGGCATCGCTTACGAAAGAGCAGATCATCGAGCGGATCAAAGAGGCCGGCGTGGTCGGCATGGGAGGAGCGGGGTTTCCGACCCACGTAAAGCTCTCGCCGAAGGAGCCGGATAAGATCGATCATATTCTGGTGAACGGTTCGGAATGTGAGCCGTATCTGACCTCCGATTACCGCTGTATGCTGGAGAACAGCGAGGATCTGGTGAATGGCCTGGAGTGTATCCTGAAGGTCTTTCCGAAGGCGGAGGGCGTGATCTGCATAGAAAACAACAAGCCGCTGGCCATCGAAAAGATGCAGAAGGCCGTGGCGGGAAAAGAGAGG
>CACZNS010000264.1 GCA_902782575.1 uncultured Lachnospiraceae bacterium | reverse complement strand
CTGCCGGTCTCGCTGTTTCTGGTGGAGGGCTATGTGAAGGGAATCCCAACGGCGCTGGAGGAAGCCGCCGCCATAGACGGCTGTTCCTTCTCCAGATCCATGTTTTCCATCATCCTGCCAATCTGCAAGCCGATCCTGACCACGGTGGCGATCATCAACGTGTTCGGCTGCTGGAATGAGTTCACCTTCGCTTTGATCCTGCAGAGCAAGGCTTTCCAGACGGTTCCGCTGGCGCTGAAGAATTTCACGGGCCAGTTCAATTCGGACTTCCCGAAGATGATGGCTGCCATGCTCCTTACCATGGCCCCCGTGGTGATCTTCTACTTTGTCTTCAGCAAGCAGATCATCAAGGGAATGGTTGCGGGAGCGGTCAAGGGCTGATCAGAAAGCTGATATGGATAAGGTAATATCATTTTATAAGAAATTTCGCTGTCTTGCGGGGCTCTGCCCCGCAAGCTGTTGTTTTGGGTGGAATATCCCGGTGGATGAAGAGACCTGGAGATACTATAAGCGGGTGCCGGGACTCCTGGGACTGAGACTTAAGTTTGAGCAGCTGGGGCGCTTCGAGCCCGTATTTGCCCTGGGGAGCGGTGCCTGCCGCTATCATCAGAAGGACGGCCTATGTGAGCTGCAGAAAAAGCTGGGAGAGGAAGCCCTGCCTCTTGTGTGCAGGCGGTATCCCAGGATGCACAGGAATTACGGTCCCTTTACGGAGACCTGGCTGGATCTTTCCTGCATCCATGCGGCAGAGCTGTTTCTTTCGGAGGAAGAGAGGGTCGGATTTCAGACCTGGGATCAGCACCCCGTGGAGGAGCGGTTCGGAAATAATGACGATGAGGAATTTCTGAAGCTTTTGCAGCAGTCCAGGGAGGAGCTCATCGATGTGCTGGAGGAGGCGGCTCTCTCCGGGAAGAGAGAGGAGGCGGATCTGGCGCTCCGCTTTATGCTTCGCTTCGGGTATGATGCGCAGAATGCCTGCGTGCGGCAGGATTACGGATTTTTTGAGAGGGGAGAGAGGGACTGGAGGGAGAGCGCTTCCGGAGGGAGCGGCCTGATGGAAGCCTGCCTGCCCTTTCCGGCGGAGCTTCTGCAGCTGCTCTTTGACGGAGGCTTTTACAATGATGCCCTGAAGCGGCAGTCTCCATACCTTTACAGGCTGTGCGGCCTTTATCTGAGGGAGCTTGCGCCCCTTTCCGAAAAGGCGCGGGAGAAGAAGTACGGAGAGCTTCTGAAGGGATATTTTTCGGAGCATCCCGGAGCTCTTTCCCGGATGCTGCGATATTACGAATACTGTCTTTGCCAGTATTATTTCAATGTTTATCAGGATTACAGCTTTACCCTCTGGATGATCAGGGGGCTTATCGATCTGAACCTGATCCTGCTTTTCTGCGTGCTGCGCTGGAAGGAGCTGGGAAAGGAAAGGCTTGATCTGCGCGAGACCGCTCACATCATCTCGGTCTGCGAGCGGAGGGCCAGACATAACCACGGGATCTTTGAACGCCTGAGCAGGATCACACAGGAGTTTGTCTTTAATCGCTGATATCCGCGTCGTTTGCGATATTCAGCTTATATTCCGGATATTCTTCATGCACGTCGTTATAGATATGCTCATAAAGCTCATTTCGTTTCTTCAGGTCAAAATCGATGATGATATCAAAGGACATGGTCTTATTCTCCATATCCAGGAAAAAGCCGTGAAGCTGCAGGACTCCGTCGTGGGACATCACAAGCTCCGTGACGCGGCTGCGGATGGCCGCCACCTCGTCGTTGCTTGTATTTAAGGAATAGATTCCCACAGCTGCCAGGATCACGCTGAATTTTTCATAGATCCTGGACTGGATCCTGCGGGTCATGATGTCGATATCGTTGGCCGTCATGGTATCCGGGATCTCCACATGCACGGACCCGATCAGCGTGTCGGGGCCGTAATTATGAAGGATCAGATCGTAGGCGCCCTTTACGGCCTCCTCCTCGCAGATGGAGGCCTTGATCTCCCGGGTCAGGCTGCTGTCCATCCGCTCGCCGATGATGGTGCTTAAGGTGTCGCGGAGCATGTCGATACCGGCCTTGATGATGAAGCCGGAGATGACAACGCCCAGATAGGCCTCCAGGCTGATGCCCGAGGTGATGTAAATGATCGCCGCCACCAGAGTGGAGGCGGAGATGATGGAGTCCATCATCGCATCCTGCCCGGAGTTGATCAGGGAATCGGAATTGACCTTCTTGCCGATGCTCTTTACATAGCGCCCCATCACGAGCTTTACCACCACGGCGGATGCGACGATCACCAGAGCGGCCGCCGAATAGTCCGGCGTCACCGGATTCAGGATCTTTTTCACGGATTCGATCAGGGAGGTGATACCGGCGTAGAGGACGATCATGGAGATCAGCATGGCTGTCACATATTCGATCCTGCCGTGCCCGTAAGGGTGCTGGCGGTCGGCGGTTTTTCCGGCGAGCTTGGTCCCAGCGATGGTGATGATCGAGGACAGGGCGTCGCTTAAGTTGTTTACCGCATCAAGGACGATGGCGATGGAGCCGCTGACGAGGCCTACCGCTGCCTTAAAGGCTGCCAGCAGGATGTTTGCCGCGATCCCTATCACGCTTGTGCGGATGATGATCTGTTCTCTGGATGCTGTCTGTTCCATGACCGGTGATCTCTCCTTTGATAGTTCTTTTTGATAACAGGTCTATACTATCACTATTTCATGGCGGATTCAATCAACCGGCAGGACGACGGGGGACGGTTCTTTTGTCCTCTTCCATGACAGGGAGTGGCGGGAGGGAGATCGCGATGCCTTCTATGACAGGGAGTGGCGGGAGGGAGTTTTCGATGCCTTCCATGACAGAAAGGGACGGATGCAGGCATCGGAAAGGAGAAAAAGGGGAGTTTGCGATGCCTTCCATGACAGAAAGTGGCGGGAGCAGGCATCGGAAAGGAAGAAAAGGGGAGTTTTCGATGCCTTCCATGACAGGAAGTGGCGGGAGCAGGCATCGGGAAGGAGGAAAGGGGAGTTTTCGATGCCTTCCATGACAGGAAGTGGCGGATACAGGCATCGGGAAGGAGAAAAAGGGGAGTTTGCGATGCCTTCCAGGACAGAAAGATGCAGAAGCAGGCATCGGAAAGGGAGAAAAGTGGAGAT
>CACZNS010000263.1 GCA_902782575.1 uncultured Lachnospiraceae bacterium | reverse complement strand
TGATCCGTCACTCAAGTAGTAACGGAGTCTCCCTGCTCTTAAGCTCTTCCGCCAGTTCGCCGAGTTTCCTTAATCTGTGATTTACCCCCGACTTCCCCACAGGAGGATCCAGCAGTTCACCCAGCTCCTTTAAGGGCAGATCCGGATTGTTCAGACGCACCTCCGCTATCTGCCGAAGCCCGGGTTTCAGGCTTTGAAGCTTTCCTCTCTCCTGCAGATACCGGATCGCTTCCACCTGCTTCACCGCAGCGCTTACTGTCTTGGAGATATTCGCCGTCTCGCAGTTGACCCGCCGGTTTACCGAATTGCGCATATCCTTTACGATCCGGGAATTCTCCATATTCATCAGACTGACATGCGCATCCATGATCCCAAGCATATCCACGATCCGGGACCCGTCTTTCAGATATACGACATAATGCCGTTTCCTCAAAACGATCCGGCACGCTATCCCGAAGGACGCGATCTGCTCCTTCAGAAACTCTGCATTTGCCTCCGTTGAACAGACGATCTCAAAATGATATGAATGATCCGGGTCGCTTACGGATCCGGAACAGAGAAAGCCTCCGGTAATGAATGCCTTTCTGGCATCGGAATCCGAAAGATCCAGTCTTTCATATCCGCCGCCGATGCAAAGTGCCTCGGCAACCGCCGGCGCATTGGCAAGACGCAGCAGATATACTGCGGAATGTGCAGTCCGGACGCACACATCGACATTTATATTAAATGTTTTTTTCAGTAAAGTAAAGCAGATTCTTGCCGCTGTCGGATTTTCCGTCTGAAACCTGATTGACGGCACCGCTTCCGTGATCGCGTTTCTCCTTCCGCACTGCATAAACATTGCAGCCAGATACGCCACCCGGCTTTTTCCCGACTGGGGCAGGTGGCCGGCCAGCTCCTGCTTGACATCCTGCGAAAAAGACAATCCTTTGCCTCCTAAGATCTGAGCCGGATCGAATCCTTCTCCACATCTCTGTGTTCTATTTTGATCCCGAGAGAATCCTTCTTCTCCAGCCGCTCATAGATCCGGTTTGCAAGAGTGACACTCCTGTGTTTTCCGCCCGTACAGCCGATGGCGATCACAAGCTGGTTTTTCCCCTCGATCACATAGTTCGGTATCAGGAAGGTCAGCATATCCTCCAGCTTGTCCAGAAAGATTCCCGCTTCCGGAAAGCCCATTACGTAGTCCTGCACTTCCCTGTCGTTGCCGGTGTGATATTTCAGCTCATCGATATAATACGGATTCGGTAAAAACCGGACATCAAACACCAGATCCGCGTCATTCGGGATCCCGTATTTATATCCGAAGGAGAGAACTGTGATGAACAGATTGGCATAGTTTTTGTTTTTGGAAAAAATATTGTCCAGCTCGGCCTTCAGCTCTCTGGTCAGCATCCTGCTGGTATCGATGATATAGGTGGCATGCTTTTTCAGGTATTTCAGCTGTCCGCGCTCCGCTCCGATCCCGTCCTCCACCCTGCCGTTTGCCACCAGGGGGTGGGAACGCCGCGTCTCCTTGAAGCGCTTGATGAGCACATCGTCGGAGGCCTCCAGATACAGGATCTCAAAGGGAATGCCCCTCTGCGAAAGGATCTCCAGCGTATTCTGTACGGCAGACAGGCCGGTCCGCACATCGATCCCCACCGCAATCTTGCTCAGCTCCGAATTCGGCGTCCCGGCAAGCTCCGCAAATTTTTCGATCAGCGGAACCGGCAGATTATCGACACAGAAATAACCCAGATCCTCCAGCATTTTCAGCGATGTACTCTTACCCGCCCCGCTCATTCCCGTTACGATCACCAGATTCATTTCTCAGAATTCTCCCCGCAGACATACCTCCGGTTCAAGCTTTACACCGAACCGTTCCCATACCTTCTCTCTTACCTCAAAGATCAGATCATTGATATCGGCGGCGGTCGCCCGTCCCGTATTGATGATAAATCCGCAATGCTTTTCGGAGACCTTCGCACCACCGATGGTATATCCGGACAATCCTGCATCCATGATCAGCTTTCCGGCGTAATATCCATCCGGTCTCTTGAATGTGGAGCCCGCACTCGGATATTCCAGCGGCTGTTTTGCCTTCCGCTTTACGGCAAGCTCCTCCATTTTCCGGAGGATCTCTTCCTTATCACCCTTTTGGAGCGCAAGCCTTACCGACAGTACCGCCACCTTATCTGTCTTGCATATGCTGGTACGGTACCCGAACTGCATATCCGAACCGGACATGGTCGCAACGGAGCCGTCGGCACCGATCACATCGACTTCCCTGGTGACATCGGCCATTTCCGACCCGTACGCCCCGGCATTCATGATCATGCCTCCGCCCACACTTCCCGGGATCCCGGATGCAAACTCCAGCCCGGTGAGTCCCGCCTCGCAGGCCCGGCGTGCGATCACCGAAAGAAGAGCTCCCGCCCCCGCCCGGATCTCGGTACCGGATACGGATATTTCATCCAGCTTTGATACGTCGAT
>CACZNS010000262.1 GCA_902782575.1 uncultured Lachnospiraceae bacterium | reverse complement strand
GAAGTGGAGACCGTCGAGGCTTTCAGATGCGTGCTATCGGGATAAGCAGGCAAGCAATTGGTCCAGGTATTTAAGAACCGTTATACTCGGGTAAACGTAAGGGCGAGTGCCAGCGTCTGCGCGAGTGTATATACGTGTGAGCAAGTCTACATGGGTGCTTGAAGATGCGTGAGGGGCTCGGGTAAACGTGAGAATGAGTGGCAGTACATCGAATCATAAATTTCCAGTACATTCACGCAGGATGATTTAGTATATGCAATGAAACCGAATGAGGCAATGCAAGCATTACCGATTGAGGATGAAGAAGCATATATGCAATCAGACAAGCGAATATGCCGGATAATTATTATTCGAGGTACCAGCGTCTGCGCGAGTGTATATGATAATGAAAGTGTGTGAGTGTAGGTATGATTGCGTGTTGTCGTGATACGACGAACGCATGTTCATGTAAGCATCCGTGATCAGATATCGATATTGGAATGAATGTGAGTTCGAAGACCCTCCTGCGGAGTGACATGGCATCGACAACCTTATATCTTCCGGTCGATCTTCGATTTTCACATACCGATTCGGAATACCGGATTCGTTCATCGGATCCGGTATTCTCCCACCACTTCAGAGGACGGTATGTCAGCCGGCCTTCTCTGACCATGTGACCGGGGAACGTACGGACAGCCATTGTTTAGGAACTGTCACGAAATCAACTGCATATCCTGTACAGGATTTTTCTTCGAGAACGCAGGGCAGGATCCGGCTGCATAGGTTATCTCCATATTTTCTCCAGATTATAGAACTCTCTTCCTTCCTTGGAGAAAATGTGGATCACCACATCATTATAATCCATCAGCACCCAGTTCGAATTTTCCCGGGGGCTTCCCTCTATGCTTCTCGGTACGGCTCCTGCTTTCCCGAGCTTTTCTTCCACATTATCTACCAGAGCTTCCATCTGGTTCGGATTCGATGCGGTCGCCAGCAGAAAATAATCTGCTATCTCGGAGATCTCTCCGATCTCGATCACCCGGATATCCTCCGCCTTCTTATCTTCCAGTGCCAGCCTGGCTGTTTCCAGTAATTCCTTCGGTTCCAAATGCACCCTCCTTTATTCCTGTCGATCTGATATCATTTTTCTGTACCATCAGTACCTGTATCGATCAGCATCCGTACTCATCTGTACTCATCCGTACCCGTGCTCATCCGTGTGTCTGTATACATCCGTATCTGTACGTTCCCGCTATACCCACTCCACCTTTTCGGTTTCGTTCTTATAATAATCGTAGGTATCCTTTGTGGCCGGATCGATCGCGCTGTCCTTCCTTTTATTCAGATACTGCAGTGTGTCGGAAAGGATCTTACGGATCGCAATGGCGGGATTATTAAAGCACAGGGACCTCACCTCCTTCAGGTTCGGGGCTGTATTCCGGTTTGGCTCAATATAATCCGCCATAAAAATGATCTCCTGCAGTCTGGACATTCCCGGAGCGCCGGTGGTGTGGGTCCTGACAGCCGCAAGGATATCCGGATCCGTGACACCGTATTCCTTCTCCGCCAGGCAGGCTCCCAGCTTGGCATGGGTCAGGGACGGCACGTTTTTCTCCGCATCGGTCAGCTGGATCCCGAACTTTTTGCAAAGCCTGAGCTTTTCGTCATTCGGAATACACTTTGCACAGTCATGAAGAAGTCCGGCCGTAAATGCCTTATCGATATCCAGATTGTACCGCATGGCAAGAGATGCCGCCGTATAAGCCACCCCAAGGGTATGCTGGTAGCGGTCCCTGTCCAGCACCTTCTTCATCTTCTTTTTTAATTCTATGATACTGTCATTCATATATCGACCTGTCCCTTATTAAGAAACACTATTTTCCTGGTCTGTAAATACGAAATAAAGAAACTTTACGTTCTGACATACGAAAACGCTATCGTTAACGAATTTGGCAATCGCCGTATCGTGAGCCGAAAATGCCTTGCTGACGGCGTTTGTGGCTCAGGAAAGCGCAGTTCCTTACGATAAATCTGTATCTTATTTACCTACGGTATATTCGGAAACCGCTTCTGTTCTTCTCCCGCATACAGTCCGCGGGAGCTGATATACTCCTCCACGGCCTCCGGCACCAGGCCCCGGATGGTCCGGCCGCTTTTTACCGCTTCCCTTATCATACTGGATGAGATATCGACGGGCTCCACGGGAAGGATCAGGATCCTTGCGGCAAAACGCCCCGTCAGCTCCCGGATCTTCTCTTCCAGAGCTTCCCGCCCCAGCTCGTCCCGTACGGCCGCCGCTATGATGCAGCTTCGAAAGATCCGTTCCGGCTCCTTCCAGTTTTCCATATAAAAAAGGGTATCGGCTCCGACGATAAAATAATGCTCCGCATCCGGATCCTGCCGCTTTAATTCCTCCACCGTATCGCAGGTATAGGTGTTCCCGGATCGTCTGATCTCCAGATCCGAAACCGAAAAGCCCTCTTCTCCGTTACAGGCCAGAGTGCACATCCGGTAGCGGTCCTCAGCCGGAGAAACGCCCTTATTAACCTTAAGATAAGAAATCCCGCTGGGCATGATCAGGAGCCTGTCCAGTTCATATTCCCTTCGGGCAGTCCGGGCCAGTGACAGGTGGCCGTTGTGGATCGGATCGAAGGTTCCTCCCAGGAAACCGATCCTGTGTTTTTTATCCGCCATCGTGATCCTTTCCCGTAAATCGCGCCTATCCGTACTCCGATCCGCAAAACCGGCATACAGATCGCGCCTATCCGTACTCCGATCTGCCGTGCCGAAATGTCCCGCTATCTGCACTCCGATCCGCCGGATCGCGGCACAGGGATATGCTTTGCGGCCGCAACAAAAGACGATCGATCGGATCCTGTCGGTCAGTTTTTGGGCAGCTCGATCTTCGGCTTTTTGGCCGGGCGGTATAATACGATCTTCTTTCCGATCACCTGTACCACATCCGACTTTGTCCTGCCTGCGATGGTATCCGCAAGCTCCGCCGGATCCTCCCCGCAGTTTTTCAGAACGCTGAGCTTGATAAGCTCCCGCTTTGCCAGGGCCTCATCCACGCTTTTCACATATTCCGGCGTAACGGAATTCTTGCCAATCTGAAAGATAGGATCGATCGTCATGGCAAGTCCTTTTAAATATGCTCTCTGCTTGCTGCTGAAATTCATAAATCTCTGTACCTCTTACCGCCTATTTATAGTAGGTAAATTCATGTCCGTACATCCGGACGGTATCTCCGTCTTTGATCCCCAGCTGTACCAGCTCGTCCAGGATGCCGTTATCCTTCAGGAATTTCTGGAAAAAGACAAAACCCTTCTCGGATTCCAGGTTTGTATAGCCGAGCATCTTTTCGATCCTGGGACCCTCCAATATATAGATATCTTCCTTTTCGTCGTAGGATACCGTATAAGGGTCGCTTACCGGGCGGTCTGACTCGGGGAAATACTCCTGCTCAAACTGCACTCCCTCATGAGGATGCTCCTTCACAAACCGTGCCGCCTCATAGAGCAGCTCCCTGACCCCTTCTCCGGTAACCGCAGAGATGGGAAAGACCCGGATCCCCTTCGGTTCAAACTCCTTCCGGAGCTTTTCGATCATCGCCTCCCGGTCGGCAGGCTCCAGGACATCGATCTTGTTTGCCGCAATGATCTGCGGTTTCTTCGACATATCCGAGCCGTAGGAGGCAAGCTCCTTATCGATGGTATAGATATCCGCCACGGGATCCCTGCCCTCCGTGGATGCAGCATCCACCAGATGGATCAGGATCCTGGTCCGTTCGATATGCCGCAAAAAGTCAAGCCCCAGGCCGACTCCCTCGGAGGCTCCCTCGATCAGCCCCGGGATATCCGCCAGGATAAACCCGGCATCCGGCAGATCCACAACCCCCAGATTCGGCTCCAGCGTGGTGAAATGATAATTTGCGATCTTCGGCTTCGCGTTTGTGACACGGGAGAGAAACGTGGATTTTCCAACATTCGGAAAGCCCACCAGACCCACATCCGCGATGGATTTCAGCTCCAGGATCACCTGCAGCTCGATGGCCGGCTGCCCGGGCTGGGCATATTGCGGGATCTGCATCGTGGAGGTGGCGTAATGCTGGTTTCCCTTTCCGCCGTGCCCTCCCTTCAGCACCAGAAACTTCTGATTGGAGCCGGACATATCGGTGATGACCTTTCCGGTCTTTGCTTCCCTTACCACGGTACCCTCCGGAACCTTCAGCAGGATATCCTGTCCGTTCTTTCCGTGACAGTTCTTGCCTCCGCCTTCCTCTCCGTCCGTCGCCTGAAAGCTCCGCTTATAGCGATAGTCCCGCAGGGTATTGATCCCCTTATCCATTACAAAATAGACGGAACCGCCGTCTCCGCCGTCTCCGCCGTCCGGGCCTCCCGCCGCCACGAATTTCTCGCGGTGGAAGCTCACGTGTCCGTCTCCGCCTTTTCCAGATCTGATCGTGATCTGCGCCTGATCCGCAAAGCTGTGCATGAAATGATTCCCCTTATTCCTCAGGAAAACCACAGCCCCGGACGATCGCCCGAGGCTGTTGATGTTAATGTTGATACTTTTAGTGAACGAACAAAATAATCGTACTTTATTAAGCTGCAAATGCCGATCAAAGACTTCTGCAGCTTAAGATACGGCAATTCCCGGATCGTTAACTATCAGGATTCTACTGCGTACACACTCGCCTGAGTTCTGAATCTGTCCTTTCTCTCGAACCGGAGAACTCCGTCGATCTTTGCATACAGTGTATCGTCGCCTCCGCGGCCGACGTTCACACCGGGATGAATATGTGTACCGCGCTGTCTGTAAAGAATATTGCCCGCCTTTACAAACTGTCCGTCCGCTCTCTTCGCACCCAGTCTCTTTGCCTCGGAATCACGGCCGTTCTTGGTCGAACCGACTCCCTTTTTATGTGCGAAGAACTGAAGATCATACTGAAGCATCTTCTTATCCTCCTTTTTTAGATTAAGCAATGAAGCCGCAGACCCTGATATCAGTCGATCAGCTTCAGATATCTGCCGCCGTACTGACCCTCAATCCCCCGGATCCCCAGAAGATAGGTATCTATCAGCAACTTCCCTTTTTCGGATGGCTTTTCCCGGAACGAAAAATCCAGAAAGCCCTTTTCTTTGTCGGAAACAAGCGCAAAAGGCTCCTTCGGCAGGAATTCCTCCACCGCGTTGATCGTATTGATCGTCAGGATTGAAACCGCGGCACAGACGATATCCTTGCCGGGACTGTCAAAAAACGCATGGCCTTCGATCCTGAAACCATTGATCACGCTGCCCTTCCGACTTACTGTTACCGAAATCATGTTAATGACGGTGATCAGGCGTTGATCTTATCGATCTGTACCTTTGTGTAGAACTGTCTGTGGCCGTTCTTCTTATGGTATCCGCTCTTCGCCTTGTACTTGTAGACGATGACTTTCTTTCCCTTGCCCTGCTCAAGCACCTTGCCGGAAACGCTTGCGGATGCCACCGTGGGATCTCCGACCTTCAGCGTATCTCCGCCGACAGCCAGGACCTGATCGAACGTTACCGCGTCGCCTTCCGCGCCTTCCAGCTTTTCGACACAGATCACATCGCCTTCGGAAACCTTATACTGCTTTCCGCCTGTTGCAATGATAGCGTACATACTGTCTGTTACCTTCCTTTCTATCAGAAAAACCCGGCCCCGCCGGCATCCCTCTGATTTCTCGCTGATCCGGTGATGTTTCTGATCTTCCGTGACGCTTCCGTCCGGCCTGATCCGACATACTTAAACCTGTTCATGCGGCTTTTTTGCCCCCGGGCACACGACAAGAATATGTCTTATGACCAGAGACTGAATTATCATAACAGCCGAAAAGCTTTATGTCAAGCATTTTCCTCGGAAGGATCCCCGTCAGGGTCCGTTTTCTTCAAAGTCTGCTTCCGGGTCCTGGCATCCGCCCTCTCCTCCGCCAGAAGGAACATCTTCTGCAGATCAAGGGTCTCGGAATAGGCGGAATACCCGGATCTGAGATAGATCGTGCAGGGAATGCCGTCGATCTCCAGGATCCCCGCCATCAGTTCGTTGACAAGCGTAAGGAACTTCTCGATCTGATCCCTTGAATCAAACTGCTTTACCACAATAAAATGATCGCTGTTTAAGCGGCCGGCCACACCGGTCACCCCCACCGCGCTCCTGAGCTTTAAAGCCACGTTCTGCAGCAGCAGGTTTCCCCATTCCATTCCGTAATTCTGATTAAAGGTATGGAAGCGTTCAATGTCCAGGATGATCAAAGCGAAGTCCAGATGCTCAAACACATAGCTTTCCTGATAACGGAGGACCGACTCCACGAGTCCGAGGAAATTCAGCGTCCCGGTCTGCGGATCATTCAGGGAAAGCTGCTCCACCGACATATTTCTGATCTTCTGATCCGTCATATCCAGGAAGTATCCCATGAGCCCCACGATCTTTCCGTCCTTATAGATCGGCATCTTGCTGGCAAGGATCTCTTTGATCTCTCCCTTGCAGATACAGCTGCCGGGGATCAGATAAGTCTGCTCGCCGTTCCGCAGGATCCTCTCCTCATCATTCTTAAAGGGCTCCGGATTGATATGCCAGCCCATATCCTCATCATTCTTTCCGATCAGGACATCCTCAGACTCCAGACCGTAATATTGCAGGAATTTCCGGTTGACTCCGAGGAACCGTCTGTTCTTATCCTTCCAGAAATAAGCGGTATCGGAACTCATGATATAGTTTTTCCAGAGAAGCTCCGGTGTTACGCCATCTTCTGAAACAGTATCTCCGTTCCGTGACCCCGGCTGCCCGTGGAGCAGGGCCACGGCATCCGTATTCAGCCTTCTGGTGCAGGCCATGACCCTGCGGTCGGCGGGATCCCCCGCAAAGAGATAGGAATAGAGCTGCCATGCGTAGGTGCCGTCGGAGGTCCTGGTCCTGAAATGCGAGGAGATATACCTGGTCGAGCTGTTTCTGATGCGCTCCTCGATGGTATCCAGATTGACAAACTCCAGAAATGCCTTTTTATCCTCCCGGAAGATCTCCTCCTCCGAGTAGATCTTCAGCTCTTCTGCCGCCGGGATCCTGTTATAGGTAGACTTGGTTTCGGTGGTCATGTAGAGATTTTCGGAATATCCCGTATTCAGATCTACGATCTCGATCCGCTCATAGACCTCGCAAAGGCTCTGGAGATTTTCGGAAAGCAGGTTCTTCTTTGCAAGGATCTTATCTTCCGAAAGATTCTGCAGGATACATAGAAACGCGTCTCCTCCGGGATATTCCGCAATGGCCCGTACCTGAGCAAAGCAGTAATTATTCCCCCGGACAAAATCCACGCTGGCCACCTCTCCGCTCTCCTTCGCCTTCTGCATCAGAGAAAGGAATTTCTGCCCGATGACCGTATCTCCGTTCCCGAAATCCTTTTCGACATCCACGGTAGAATCAAGCCCCAGATCCTTTAGCGTCGAGCGGTAGCTTTCGGTGGCAAACAGGAAATGTAGCCTGGAGTTTGAAAGCTCCACAAAAGCCAGAGGGATCTGATGCTCTCTGCCGGTGGGATTCGGGATATTTTCTTCCGCGGAAAGCAGCGGCGTGGCACTTAAGATATTGATCCTGCCGATATCATGATAGTATTTCCGCTTGACGGGGCTCTCCATCTCAAAGCCGTTTTCCTTCAGATGCCTGCGGCATTCCTTATAGGGCATGGGCTTTCCGATATAATACCCCTGCGCCTTCTCGCACCCGATGTTTTTCAGGAACTTAAACTGCTCTTCGGTCTCCACCCCCTCTGCGAGAGTGTGGACCCCGATCCGCTTTGCCATATCCACGACCGACTTTACGATCTCCCGGGACCGGTTATTGAAATTGCGCAGAAAGACCATATCGATCTTTAAGGTTTCAAAATGATAATCCTTCAGCACGTTCAGAGAGGAATAGCCGCTGCCGAAGTCATCCATCCAGACCCTTAACCCGCGATCCCAGAAGCGGTCGATCACATCGTGCATCCGCTCCTCGTTGTTTTCCATCATGCTCTCCGTGATCTCCACACGCAGGGCATCCCGCGGGACGCGGTTTTTCCGCAGGGCATCCTCGATCACGGAGTGGATGTCGCAGAGCTGAAAATCCAGACGGGACAGGTTAAAGGAAACCGTAACGATCCGTTCATCCTCATTCAGGCTGTCCGAATAATCCTCACAGATCCGGTTTATGATACAGGTATCCAGCTTATGGATCTGCAGAGACTCCTCCAGCGGGCCGATAAATACGTCCGGGGTCAGAAGCCCGTGGACGGGATCCACCCATCTGGCCAGTGCCTCCATTCCGCAGATCTCCTCCGTCAGCGTTCTTGCCATCGGCTGGTAATAGACCTTGATCCAGTTTTCCCCGATGGCCCGGTCGATATTTTGGATCACGTAATCCTTTAATTCATTCTCTGCTGCTTTGGAGCCTGCTTCCTTTGTCTTGATCATAAGCCATATCCTTCCGGTATCACAAGGTGGGGCCAAAACACCCTTTGCCCCCGCATCATATCATTTTACAGACAGATTTATAATGTACAGATTATTATACAATAATTCCGTACCTATTAAAAGTGAAAATAAATATTCGGAATTTTCAGGAAAAGAGACACAGGCCTGCCCAGCATGCCGATTGTAAGAAAGCCGTGATAGTGGTACTATTAATAAGAAAAGATACCGATGAAACGCAGGAAGCAAAGAACGGATTTTCTTTCAGACTGGATCAGACAGACAGGCCGCCCAGGCGGCTCACAACCGGAGGAAATGCTTATGTTAAAAGACTTTGTCAAGAGCGCAAAACCGAATGATGAGGAATTGACGGAACGGCTGAAAAAGGCCCGCATGGCTCTGGCCGGCAGGCAGATGGCGATCAAGGAAAAGAAGCTTCCCGTGCTGGTCGTCTTTGACGGATGGGGCGCCGCCGGAAAGGGAAGCGTCCTCGGGAAGGTGATCCGCAGTCTGGATCCGCGCTTCTTTAAGACGGAAACTCTTTCCAAGGCTTCGGAGGATGAGCTTCGCAGGCCCTTCCTCTACCGCTACTTTGCCCGGATCCCCGAGGGCGGGAAGTTTTCCTTCTTTGACGGCAGCTGGATGGACGAGGTCACAAAGGATTATCTGAAGGGACACTCCTCCCCGGAGGATTATAAGGCTCATCTTACGAGCATCAAGCGGTTCGAGCGGCAGCTTTCGGACAACGGCTATCTCCTGGTGAAGCTCTTCTTCCATATCAGCAAAAAGGAGCAGAAGGAACGGCTCAGGATGCTGGAGAAGGACAAGAGCACCGGCTGGCGGGTGGATCAGTGGGATCTCTGGCAGAATAAGCATTACGAAAAATGCCTGAATGTTTATGATGAGTATCTGGATGCCACCAACCAGTTTGTGGCGCCCTGGTATTTCATCGACTCCAAGAGCCGGAAATGGGCAGAGCTTCAGGTGACGGAGATCCTGGTGAAGAGCATCGATATCGCGCTGCAGAATACGGGACGTGCCGTTCCGATCCTGCAGAATACCTTCCCTCTGGTCCAGGTGCCGAAGCTTTCGGAGATCCCCCTGAACAAAACGGTCTCCATGGAGGAATACGAGCAGGAGCTCGACACCCTGCAGGGCAGACTATCCGCTCTGCATAATGAGATCTATCATAAAAAGATCCCCGTGGTCATCGCCTATGAGGGGTGGGATGCGGCCGGAAAGGGAGGCAATATCAAGCGTCTCACCGCCGCTCTGGATCCCAGGGGCTTTGAGGTTCATCCCATCGCAAGTCCCGAGCCTCATGAAAAGAACCGCCATTATCTCTGGAGATTCTGGACCCGGCTTCCGAAGGACGGCCATGTGGCGGTCTTTGACCGCACCTGGTACGGGCGCGTGATGGTGGAGCGTCTGGAGGGCTTCTGCAGTGAAAACGACTGGCAGAGAGCCTACAATGAGATCAATGAATTCGAAAAGGAGCTCACCGACTGGGGCGCCGCCGTGATCAAATTCTGGGTGCAGATCGATAAGGACACCCAGCTTGCCCGGTTCACCGACCGGCAGAACACGCCCGAAAAGCAATGGAAGATCACCGATGAGGACTGGAGAAACCGCGAGAAATGGGATCTTTATGAGGTGGCGGTCAACGAGATGATCCAAAAGACCTCCACGGAGTTTGCCCCCTGGCATATCCTGGAATCAAATGACAAGAGATATGCCCGCTTAAAGGCTCTCCGGACCGTGATCGAAGAGATCGAAAAGAAGCTTTAAGACTCATCACGCTGCAGCAGCACTTCCCGTAAGGGCTTTCTGGTTCCGGTACGTGTGATCTCCGCCAGGCCGAGCTTTGTGAAATCCACAAGCACGGCAGTTACCGGATCCTTTGAAAGCAGGGCGGAAAGCGTCTGCTGCAGCTTTTTATTATGCTCCGGGTTTTTCATGTTGATGAAATCCGCGATGATGATCCCGGAGAGATTGCGCAGGCGAAGCTGCCTGGCAAGCTCCGCGGCAGCCTCCAGATTGATCTTAAGAAAGATCTCCTCTTTTTCCTTCCTCTGCACGTTTTTCCCGCTGTTCACATCCACAACGGTCATGGCCTCCGTCGGCTCGATCACCAGATACCCTCCGCTTTTCAGCCAGACCCGCTTTTTCAGGGAATCCTCGATGACAGACTGAATGGAATAAAGCCTGATCAGCGGAATGCCCTTATCCTCATAGAGCTTCACTCCGATCCCGTCCTCCGACAGACGTTCATATACGTCGGGGAGATCCGTCATCACAAGCTCCGGAGTGCCGCATTTTGCATCCGTAATGATGGTCCTGAAAAAATCCGGGGCCTTATACAGCAGGGAATAACAGGTTCTGGTCCTGCCCTTCTTCAGGATATCCGTAAATGCGGCGGAAAGCCTCTCATACTCCTCAAGGATCTCTTCGTTTGAGGCAGCCTGTGCATTGGTCCTGATCACCACCTGCGCCGGAAGGCCGGAGGAAGCGCCTGCGGCGCCGCCGCTTTCTGACAGAGTGGCCGCGGATCTTTCCGGGAGATCGTCTGACGCCCCCTCTCCGGGCCGGCCGAAGGGCAGGGACCTGAGCTCTTCCCTCCGCTCCTCATCCCGGATCTTCTTCGATACGCTGACGCCGTTTCCGTCCGAGGAAAGCGCCAGATACCTTCCCGCGACGGAAAGCTTCCGGGTAACCCGGATCTCCTTGGTCTTCACCGCGGATTTTCTGACCTGCACGATGAGCTCATCCTGGGGACGCACCGCCTTAAGCTCCGCAGCGGAAAGAGGCAGATATGCCTTCTCCTCTCCCAGGCTTAAAAAAGCCCCGCCCGTATTCTCCGAGATCTCCGTCACCTTGGCCAGATAGATATTGCCGATCTTCACATCCCCCTCTTCCGGGAAAAAGAGATCCGTCACGAGGTTATCATCCTTTACGGCAAGAAACCTGTGCCCCGAATATTCACTGATATAATAAGCGATCATGAAAAATGCTCTCCTGCCTCGATGAGGGGCTTCCCATCCTCCGTATAAAGCTCCTTTCGGGTGATCAAAAGGGCATGATCCGGCAGGGCAAAGCCTTTTCTCTGAAAGAAATCCCCCAGAAGCTGCACAGGCTTGACATTGCTGCCGCTTGCCGCGGAGAGCCTCATCCGGATCAGAGGACCTGCCTCCGGTGCATCGGGATCGTGATCCGCCTCCAGAGCGTATACAAACTCCTTCAGGTCCATCTCCTGGCTTCCTTTTTTGGTCTCCTTGGTGATGATCCACTCCTTCGCCCGGTGAAACTCCTCCACCGTTTCCTCTATGCTGAAAGGAGGCCTGCCGTCTTCACGGAAACGGTCCGTTTCCTCTAAACCGAAAGGAGGCCTGCCGTCTTCACGGAAACGGTCTGTTTCCTCCAAGCTAAAAAAGGTCCTATTATTTTCATGGAAACGGTCCGTTTCCTCCAAGCTGAAAGGGATCCCACAGTCTTCACGGAACCGAACCTCATAGTCTGCCGCGTAAACCGAGGCCATCGCATTCGGGGCATCCTCCGGAAGGAGCACGCAGTCTTCCACCCGGATCCCCTCCGCCCGGCACTCATTCCAGCGGGATATCATATCCTCCGAGGAAGTAACGCTCCGTACCTCCAGGTCGAAATACTCTCCCTCGCTCTCCACCCCCACGCTTAAGGGCTGAGCGAAAGACATCTTCTGATGCGGGGAATACCCCTCCGAATAGGCCACATCGATCCCGGCCCTGCGGTTTGCCTTCTGGAAATACCGCATCGTATCCAGATGGCCGATAAATTTCATGATTCCTTTTTTGCTGAATTTTACCCTGAGCTTCACTCTATAACCTCTTTTCGATCTGATGAACGACAAACGCGATATACGGGATCAGATACAGAACAATCCCGAAGATCAGAAACAGCACGGTCAGTGCGATCCTCCCGGCGGGATAGATCCTCGCAAGGCTTACAGGCCGCCTTGCAAAAATCAGGATCCCCGCAAGAGATATCAGTGAGATCAGGATCCCCGGCAGCAGACCCTGCGGGACAAAGGACAGCCGGATTTCATTTCTTCCCTCCGAAAGCGGAAGGGCCATAAACATATCATCCAGGTTTGTGACCGGGACCTTCTTTCCGTTCACCTTTGCCGTAAATCCCTTATCATAGGCCATGGGGATCAGCGCCGCCGCATCCTCTCCCCCTTCCGTTACGATCCGTACCTTCGCTTTCCCCGCCGTAACCTCCTGCTCCTCATCGGCATACTTCCCGCACAGTTCGGAGAGCTTCCGGCAGTCCAGCTCGAAAAAGCGGCAGGCGGGATCCTGCCCGGAAACGGCTATATCCTCATCCGTATAGATCCCCAGATACAGCAGGTTGCTGTTGAACCACCCCGGATACGCGGTGCTTTCCGGATCGGCTATATCCGGCACGGGGATCACCCTTCCGTTTACCGTAAGGCTTTCAAAGGTCCCTCCCTGCAGATAGAGAGCCTTCCCGCCCTCTGCACGGTACCGGCCGCCCTGTATGCTCTCCGTAATGTCGTTCAGGATCACGCCGTCATCCTTTATGCCGCATCCGGAGCAAAGCAGGCGGTACAGCGTATTTGTGGCCTCCGGAACGGACAGTCCGGAAAGCCCCGTTCCGTTCCGGTATTCCTCAAGCGCCCCGGAAGAGATCCTCATCACAAAGGGAAGGGTGTAGCGGTTCTTAAAAAGCGTATATCCCCCGGCCTCTCCCACTTCGGTATAGGCTTCCTTTTCGTAGAGCTCCGGCTTTACCGAAAGGGTTTCCGTCACATGAAGGGCGGCATCGGAAAGCAATGTGCCTCCGCTGTCCAGGATCCTCATGAAATGAGCTCCGTACCCCAGGGACATGCCGGTCTCCATCTGCGGCCTCGGCACTGTGTTCGCCCAGCCTCCGACGGTGGCTCTTCTTAAGACAAAGCCGTAATTGGTATTCAGGGTCGTATCCGGATTTTTGATGCGGTCCGTGCGGCTCTCTCCGATCCCCAGCTCATCCTTCAGCAGCTGCGATACCGCCACGTATTCACCGGACTGCTCCGGATCGGAGGAGAACTTATCCTGAAAATGAGGCTGTCCGTAGCCCGCATACCCCGTTACGGCAAGCTCCGCCAGAAGCACCGGCACCAGATATGCCGGGCGCTTCAGGATACTGAAGATCAGGGTATAAAGGAGGAGCAGGACCAGGGCAAAAAGCGCCCAGGCCTTAAAGAGCTTTTCCACCGGCCAGATATCATGCCTTACGTAAAATACGATCAGGGCCGCGGCAGCCGCTGCCGAAGCACCGGAGATGACAGCCATTGCCGCCCTGTTTACGGAGGTCTTCCTCTCCCTCTCAAACCTTCCGGCATAATACGCTCCGGAGGTCAGCAGCACGACAGGGATCAGGTATCCGCACCGGATCGGATAATGATAATAGGTTCCCATATGCCAGAGCAGATTGATGGATTCAAAGGGGATCATCGCGCAGGGATACATGCAGAGCAGGAAAAAGAAGACCGTCACGCGCTTCTCTTTTCTGAAATGCAGCAGTCCGGAAAGGGTGATCACGATGGCGGCCAGGCTTCCGGAGAGAAGCCACCATTTGATGTAATACATATCCGCCCCGATGGCCCAGAGGATCTCATGCAGCGTATCCCAAAGCCCTCCGGAGAGATTGGAGTTGAAGCGGGCCGAGCCTGCCATCTGCAGAGCCGCGGGAAGCAGGAACACGCCGGATAAGCCGATGCCTGCCAGGGTACTGATCCCCAGGCGCGTCGCAGCCCTTCCCTTCGCCAGATTCCGCTCCTTCTTATCATCGCATTCCTGCCCGCAGAGCAGCACGACCGCGGTCCCCGAGACCAGCAGGATGAAGATCAGATTCATGAAGGCCATATAATAGCCCAGTGCCGTCATATATCCGGTCATCAGGGAATGGATGAGCACAGGCTTTGTGCCCGCCTTCCCGTCCGAAAACAGGACCTCCCCCAGAGTCAGGAGATAAAGGGGCATCAGGGCTGCCGTATCCAGGTAGGTGGGGATCGTATAATGCGTCAGCGTAAATCCGGTGAGGCCGTAGGCGATGCCGAAAAGCACCCGGAAGAGCTTCGGCGTATCGACCCTCCGCTGCAGAAAAAGGTTCATGTTAAAGGCCATGAAAAAAAGCCTTAAGCCCATGAAGAGAGAAAGGGATCTCAGCACGGCGCTCCGCCGGATCAGCAGGAAAAACAGATTGAATACGGAAATGTTCCACTGGATGGAGCTTCCCATGGAAAGGTTCTGCCCCTCGTCGATATACCAGGTATAAAACAGACCTCCCCTGCCGTGGAGGAAATCCCAGATATGATAATAGAGCGGGGCGTTGGTCTGTCCCATATCATAATAATCGATGCGCAGGGCTCCGAAGGGAAAGATGCCCTTTAAGGCAAGCACTCCCAGAAAGATCAGAAGCGTTACGCACGCCGGTATCAATGCTTCCTTTATCGCTTTACGGATCGTCATTTCTCTCCCCCCTGCCGTGCCGCAGCATTATTCCTCATAATCCTGAACCCGGCTCCAGTCGTCGCTCTTTCTCATATCATCCCGGACCCGGTACCAGCGCTCCCCCTCCCGCTTAGGAAACACATACGCGTCCGTATCATCAAAGTCGGAGCCGAACACCAGCTGCTCTCTCTCGGATTTTTCATGCCCGTCGAGCCTGTTTCCGGTAAAGGGATTCTCCGGTCCGGGGATGATCTCCTTCACCGCAAGTGCAGGGCTGTCCGCGTTGGTCATGAAAGTCTCCGACACCTCAAAGGATCTTGCGTTAAAGTCCTTAACCATAAGAAGCGGATAAAACCCCTCCGCATCCGTGCCGTCTGAGAGGATCAGAGCCTCCTCCTCTCCTACCGCGGCTCCGTGGTCGCTTGTGATGATGATGCGCGTATTGTCATATACGCCGTTTTCCTTCAGATAATCCAGCCATTCGCCGATCTTCAGCAGCGCGGCCATGTTTACATGATAATATTCCCTGTGGGTCAGATGCAGGACATTTCCGCCCCAATCCTCCCTCTCATCCGTTTCGAGGCCGGAATTGTCCGTTGCTTCGGAGGGGATGTAGTCCGGCAGCTGCAGCTCCGTCTGATCATGGGTGATGTCGTTATCCATCATCATGAAGGTATTCCCGTCGGAATCCGAGATCTCCGTCAGGTCCCGGAAATGCTCCAGAATGGAATAGCTGTCGTTGAACTCCGTGTTGACGTTCCCGAGAGCCGAGCTGTTGACGGCATCCGGATAATGATAGGTCCCTCCCCGGTAGATAAAGGGCTGCAGGAACAGCGGAGAGATCTTGAATATGCTGTACATGAAGAACTGCCGTTTGCGGTAGGTCTCCGTATACTGAAAGGATTCCGGGGAAACAAAACGGTTCTTCAGGCTGTAGGCCCGGATCTCCGGATAGGGATCGTAGATCGAAAGGTCGCTCCGATCCTCGTACCGGGCAAGGGGCGGATCATATACCGTGGTCCGGTATCCGTTTTCGGAAAAGAGCACCGGCAGCACGGAAAGGGCCTCGTCATGCTTGTCCACAAGCTTCTCCTCCGGCCTGCTGTCCATTCCCTCCGGGGTATATTCGTATCCGCCGAAGAGCCCCGGAGAGCCGATGATGGTATGGGCCCCATGGGATATGGTATTCGGATAATAAACAAAGCCCCGGAAGCTCTCCTTAAGCTCCGGCTTCTCTTCGAAAATGTAGGGGACATAGGGCCCCATCCCGCAGTCCAGCATGATCAGTACCACGTTCTTCCCATGCTTTGAAAGGGTGAAGCCTTCGTATCCGCTCTTCTCCTTCAGGTACCCCGTTTCGTTCAGCTTCCTCTCCGTCCGTACCGTATGGAATACGGCCAGCACCGCAAGGCCCGCAAGCAGGACCCGGTAGATATGCTTCATCCATCCGCGGCGGAAATGACTGATGAGCAGCAGCAGGCAGGCGAGAAGGGCCAAAACGGCCAGATTCAGGGCGATCCGTGAAGGCTCTATCACAAATTCCCCCTTGTAGACCAGCTCCGGGGAAATGGTCATCGGGACCTTTCCGAAATACAGGAAATCCACCAGAGCCATGCCGTTTACAAGCCACAGGAGAAGCTCCGTGATCCGCCTGGCGCGATCCTCCATCAGATAATAAAAAACGGAAAACCAGATCAGAAACAGCCCTGCGGACATCAGGAGCGCTGCCAGAACATAATGCAGGGGATCCAGATATTTTACGGTAGAAACGAACTCCGCCGGAGACGAGACCACCACGGACAGCGGGATCACAAGCCCGGTAAGCAGCGTGAGCAGAAGCACCCCCTTCAGGTAAAGCGACCTGTCGGAGCTGCAGGTCTTCTCCTCCTTATCCGGCCCGGCCTTCTCCTTTCGGAAGCCGGCCACGATATTCTTCGCCAGGGAAAAGAGATTGTTCATGGTCCAGTAGAGCACCAGTCCGCTGGGACTGTTGTAAAGAAGCACAAGAAAAAGAAGGGCCATGATATAAAGCTGCAGCTTTTCCCTTAAGGAGGACTCCTTTGTGTAGATGACCGTGGAGATGATATTGATCAGGGTCATAAGCACCGGCAGCACATTGATGGTGATGCCGCCTAAGACAAGCATCCCGTCGGGCTGCCCGAGATCCCTGATCCAGTGAAAGGGATATCCGTTCAGAAGGCTTAAGCCGGACAGAAAATGATAGGCCGCGATAAAAAAGGGGATCTGAAGCAGCAGGGAAATGGAGCTCCTTAAGGCATAGACCGGATGATAACCCTTCTTCCTGTAATAGGCCTGAAGGATCATAAACCGCTCATCCCCCTGAAAGACCCTGCGGATATGCCCGGTCCAGCACGCCATTTCCGCCTGCCTGTCCCGCTCCTCCTTCGAAAGCCGGTCTGCCCGGTTATAAAGGGGAAGCAGCAGGAAATTGACCACCAGGCTGACTCCCACGATGGCAAAGGCTGCGCTGTGCCTGAGATCGTAAAAGACCGAAAAAACCACCTCAAGAAACAGCTCTATGGGATAGATAACAAGAGTATATAAGGCCGAGATCATCTGTTCGCCGAACCGTCTGCTTCCGCTCCGGCCACCTCGATATGGCAGGCCTTCATGGCCTCAAGGGCCGTCCGGTGGCTCTCCGGGGTCACGCCCGCGCAGCAGGCGGCATCCACCTTTATGTGCGCGTTCGGAAGATATGCCTTCATAAGCAGCGCATTGCTGATGACGCAGATATCCGTGCAGACGCCGATGAGCTCAATCTGAAGATCCCTTCCGGTCTGCAAAGACGGTTCTTCTTCTGCGGCAAGGCTTTTTAAGAGCTCTCCGAGCTTTGTGCTCCCGAAGATCGGCTTATCCGCGATACAGACGCCGCCCTCCTTTAACGCTTTTCCCGACCAGGGAAGAAAGGCTCCGGCTTCGACCTGCTCGCTTCCGTCCAGCAGGGCCTTCAGCTCCGGTATGATCTCCCAGCCCTCGCTGCCCTCTATGCAGTGCTTCACCGGCAGATTCTTTCCTTCCTCGGAATCCATATAGGCATCGTCATGGGTATCTCTCGTAAAGACCACCGTATCCCCGGCCTTCAGTGAAGCCTCTGTCTTCTTGACCACACAGGGAACCACCTCTCTGCATTCCTTATTTCCAAGAACCCCTGTGATAAAATCGTTCTGCATATCCACTACGATCAGTACTTTTTTCATATTTTTTCTCCTGCCGTGCCGCGGTATTTATGCGCGGTACGGATATTCATAAAACATTGAAGGTTTCCTTTCAAACCCGCCTATTTCGCGGCATTTGTCCTGAAGCCTGCCGGGATCTTTTGACCCCGGCAGCATCTGATTAAAGTATAGCACGATAACCTGTCCGGTGTCAGACGCCGGCATTGTTTTTTGTATTTTTTTTGTATTCCTCTCCGAAAAAAAAGGAGCGCGGCCCCCTTTTGAATACAAGATATTGAGTCCTGCCCGGGCCGCATCCTCCGTATCTTGAGTCCGAACCCCCGGAAGGGGCGGTTTTGACCCGTTTCTTTATGTATGATAAACTGTAGCTTAATAAGGAACTGTATCATTATTAGAGAACCCGCAGGTTGAAAGACAGGTTCTTCGGGATCAAAAAAAGGGATATCAGATCATGCCGGCCGAGATAAAAGAACTGGAAGAAATTTCCGTTATTACATCAGATAAGATCGCTTCCGTGAAGACCTCACAGAAGCAGACCCGTAAACGCAAAACCGATGAATACGGGCATCTCTGCGAGAACTTTTACAAGAATCTGAGCGTTCTGCTTCAGGAGGAAGGGCTTTCCCAGAGGAAGCTGGCCCATGTCCTCGGCTTTAATGTCACTGCCGTAAACAAATGGGCTCTCGGGAAAACTCTCCCGCCCACGGATTTTCTCTATCTTCTGGCCGGGCATTTCCATGTCACCATCGACTGGCTTTTAAGCCCTCATGAGGATCAGGAGACGGAAAACGCCCCCGCCACGTATTCGGAGCTGTTCCGTACTCTCTCTCTGCTGATCCGGAACAACCTGATACCGGGATACAACGGAGAGGATCCGTTCCTGATCCGTCTGCTGGATCAGGCGGAGCATATCGAAAAAATGGCCAATATCTCATCCGATCAAAAGCGTCTCTGGTTCTTCCAGGTGGAAAAGGATTATGCTCTGCCTCTTCTGCCGGTGGATTTCTGCAGACTCTTTTTCCCGACGGCGATGCAGCAGCTTTCGGAGATCGACGAATACAAGGCCTATCTGAACTGCCTTAAGGCTTTGCAGGGCTGGTATCTGATCTCAAGTCTGAAAAGCCTTGAGCGGCTGGAGCCCGAGCCCCGTTTTGCAAAGACAGCGCCCCTCGCCAAGCGGGAATTTCTCGAATGGCTGAAGCGCAGGGATTTTTAATCCAGAGCCTGCTTCAGATCCGCGATCAGATCCTCCTTATCCTCCAGACCGCAGGAAATGCGGATAAGCCCCGCCGGGATCCCGGCAGCCTTAAGCTGTTCGTCACTCATCTGACGGTGCGTGGATGTAGCGGGATTTAAACAGCAGGTACGGGCATCCGCCACATGGGTTTCGATGGCCGCAAGCTTCAGTCTCTTCATAAACTCTCCTGCCTTCTCACGGCCCCCCTCAAGTTCAAAGGAGACCACGCCGCAGCTTCCCTCCGGCATATATTTCCTTGCCCTTTCATAATACGGATCGCTTTTCAGTCCCGGATAACTCACATGCTTCACCTTCGGATGGGCAGCGAGGAATTCCGCCACGGCCTGTCCGTTTTCCACATGCTTCGGCATCCTCACATGCAGGGATTCCAGCC
Source organism: uncultured Lachnospiraceae bacterium (assembly GCA_902782575.1). Taxonomy (GTDB): domain Bacteria; phylum Bacillota; class Clostridia; order Lachnospirales; family Lachnospiraceae; genus NK4A144. Next base: position 419 of record CACZNS010000262.1, on the reverse strand, counting down.
CCAGGTTCAGATAAAACGCGCTCTGGGGAGACTGGACACAGCCCAGGTCCCGCATCAGCTGGGCCGTTGCCTTGGTGATGAAAGCGCCCTTTCCGAAACGCTCGGCATAGGTGATCCCGTGGTAGGATTCATCCGGCTCCGTAAGCCCCGGATATTTATCCTTATGCGCCATCCAGTCAAAGTTTCCGGAATCCACGATGGCACCGCCCACCGCCGCTCCGTGTCCATCCATATACTTTGTGGTGGAATGCGTCACGATATCCGCTCCCCATTCGATGGGCCTGCAGTTCACCGGTGTGGGGAAGGTATTGTCCACAATGAGCGGCACGCCGTGGGCATGAGCCGCCTCCGCGAATTTCTCTATATCCAGCACCGTAAGGGCAGGATTGGCGATGGTCTCTCCGAACACGAGCTTGGTG